>DATCGK010000537.1:0-5073 GCA_036508975.1 Candidatus Limnocylindrales bacterium | reverse complement strand
CGGATCTGCGGCGTATCGCGATGCGAGCGCGGGCCGCGTACGGACCCAAGGATTCGATCCGGGACATGCTCTCGGCCGACGTCACGGAGCCGTTCCTCGACGCGATCGATCGCCTGCTGCGCGTGCTGGCAAAGCGCGAGGTCCAGGAAGGGCGCTAGCAGGGCGCTAGTAGACGAACGGGATCAGGCGCCGCGTGCGGGCCGGATGTGCCGTGCCGCCCGGGCAGCGCGGCTCATTCCCGCGTGGCTTGCCATTCGTCCGCGAGGATGGCCATGCGGTGGACGTCCAGGTACCGGCCCTCGCGGAAGACGGCGCGCCGGAGGGTTCCCTCGAGGACGAACCCGACCCGCTCGTAGACCCGCCGCGCACCCGGGTTCATATCGCCATCCCGAACCCGAACGCGAGCAGCGCGCGGAGCGTGTCGGCACCGAGACCGCGCCCGCGGTCCTCGGGCGCCCCGATGGCGATGCCGAGGCCCGCGCTCCCATTGGGGAGGTCCACGTCGAACAGGCCGACGGTGCCGATCGGCCGGTCATCCTCCAGGAGGCAGGCGACGAAGTGGTAACCCTCCTTGCCCTGGCCGGCGGACATCCGCTCGAACCACGCCTCCTCCATGGGCAAGGAGAACGGCGACCGGATCCCGAGGGTGCGCGACGTCCGCCAATCGTTCAGCCACCCGACGAACAGCGGAATGTCCTCGCGCTCGGCGCTCCGGAGGAACACCGACCCGTGGGCGATGATCGGCTGGGTCCCGTCGCGTCGCGTGGACATGGCTCCTCCCGCTGGTCCTGGCTGAGGCGTGAGTCTACGCGGCGGATGCGACGGTCTGGACCCCCAGCTCGTCCGGGTCGAACGCCTCCTCGAGGAACCGTGACGGCGCCTCGGGGTCGTAGAGCAGCGTGAGCGAGCGGCGGGCGCGGGTCCAGGCGACATAGGCGAGCCGCCGCTCCTCCTCGAGAGCGCGCTCCGGCTCCACCGCATCGGTGATGGACCGGCGGCCGGGGAACCCGTCGGTCAGCACCAGGACGTGATCCCACTCGAGACCCTTCGTCCCGTGCGCGGTGGCGAGGCTGAGCGCGGCGTCGTCCCGCCGGAGCCGGGCGAGCGCGGCGCGCCGTTCGACGACGGCGGACCGTAGCGCAGCGGCGTCCGCAAGCGCGGCTGCCCAGCCGAGGAGGGCCGTCACGAGGTCGGCTCGGGTCGGCTCCTCGGATGGTTCTCCCCCGGCGTCCTCGTCCTCCCGCCGGACGTCCCGGCGAAGGCGGCCAAGCGCCGGCAGGAGGGGCGGTGCGCCCGCCCGCCAACCCCCGACCTCGTCCTGGTCCCGGGCCGCGTCGAGCCGGTCCAGCAGCCCATCGAGGCGGGGATCCTCGATCGGGAGCTGCAGGTCCGGTGCCCGGAACGGCACGTCCAGCTCCACCGCGGCCACCACGGCCACCAGCAGCTCCCGGTTCGTGCGCGCCAGCACAGCGCGGGTCGAGGCATCCGCCGGCCATGTCCGCATTGCCCGGGCCACGCGAACGGTGTCGTCGGCGGCGTCCGGGGCCAGCACCAGCCGTCCCGTTGCGGCCGGTCTCGCCAGGATCCGCTTGGCGAACCGCTCCCGGTTGTGCTCCACCAGCCGGACCGCGCGTGCGATGACGGGTCGCGGGCACCGGTAGTTCGTCTCCAGGTCCACCCGGCGCAGCCCCGGCAGCGACGAGGCCAGCCCGAGCACGCGACGAACATCCGCGAGCCTCCAACCGTAGATGCTCTGGTCATCGTCACCGACAAGGCACAGGTTGTTCGCCGGCGCAGCGAGCAGCAGGGCAAGCTCCAGCTGGGTCCGGTCGAGGTCCTGCGCCTCGTCGACAAGCAGGGTGGCGGTTCGCGTGCGCCAGCGCGCGAGGAGCGGCGCGTCGGCCCCGAGGCACCCGACGGCCCGCACGACCAGGTCGTCGAAGTCCACCCCGCCAGAAGCCCGGACGGCACGCTCGTAAGCGACGAACGCGCGCGCCACGGGACCCGCTGCAGGATCTCTCGCCACCTCGTCCGCGGTCACCCGCAGGTCCAGCTTGAGGCGCGAGAACGCGAGGTCCAGGCGCCCGCGGTCCGCTGGGCCAATCCCCGGGAACAGCCCGCGCACTACCTCGTCGCGGTCGAGGAGGGGATCGACCGACACCCCGGCGTCGCGCAGGATCTCCCGGCCCAGCGCATGGAAGGTCCGCACGCGCACGACGCCCGGGGCAAGGCCCAGCGGGTCGAGCGCAGCATCCAGCCGCCCCGTCAGCTCCACCGCGGCGCGCTTGTTGAAGGCGACCACGCAGATGGACGCCGGGTCCGTGCCGCCGTCCACCAGCCACGCCACGCGTGCGACAAGCGTCGTGGTCTTGCCACTGCCCGCGGGGGCGACGACCAGCACGGGACCGGGTGGTGCGGTCGCGGCGGCGCGTTGGTCCGGCGCGAGCCGGGCGAGACGCTCGGCGACGGATGCGTGGGGTTGCCAGGCCGCAGTGCCCGCGGAGAAGCGACCCTGGTCCACCCGGCGAATCTGGCAGGTGCGGCTTATCGGACCCTTACAAGCGGTTCGCGTGCACCGTTCGTGTACGGAGGATGTCGTGACGGGGGTACTTCTCGCGACCTCGAACGCTACGATTGTCATCTGCCGCGCCTCACCGTCGGCGGATGCCCCGGGCGGCAGTTCGGAGGAGGACCGAACCTTGGCCCAAGGTATCCAGCGGAGCCGTCGCCTCGCGCTCCTGTCCGCGATCGTGCTGTCGTTGACGATCGCGCTTCCCGCGCTGGCCAACGACGACCACCACCACAAGCCGAAGCCGAACCCCGTCGTCAACGTCCAGGTCCTGGCGTTCGACGACTTTCACGGCTACCTGGAGGCAAACCCTGCGCCCGGCGTCGAGCAACTGGCGACCAGCCTGGCGATGCTTCGGCAGGGCCACAAGAACACCATCACGGCCGCGGCCGGTGACCTGATTGGCGGTACGCCCTTCCTGTCGGGCGTCTTCCAGGACGAGCCGACGATCGAGTCGATGAACGCGCTGGGGCTGGACGTCTCCACTGTCGGCAATCACGAGTTCGACCGGGGTGTGACCGAGCTGCTGCGCATCCAGAAGGGCGGCTGCAGTCCGGTCACAGGCTGCTACTTCCCGGACCAGCCCTACGCAGGTGCCGATTTCCAGTACCTGGCGGCGAACGTGGTCAAGCAGGGCACCAACAAGACCGTCCTGCCCCCCTACTGGATCGAGAAGATCGACGGCGTCAAGGTCGGGTTCATCGGGATCGTCCTCAAGGAGACCCCGTCGCTCGTCGCCCAGTCGGGCATCAAGGGATGGCAGTTCAAGGACGAGGTCGCGACGGCCAACAAGCTGGTCCCGAAGCTTCGTCATGAGGGTGTCGAGGCGATCGTCCTCCTCCTGCACCAGGGCGGACTCCAGGACAGCGGCGGCACCTACAACGGCTGCTCCGGTATCTCCGGCCCGATCGTCGACATGCAGAGCAAGCTGGATCCGGAGATCGACCTGATCGTGACCGGCCACGTCCACCAGGCGTACAACTGCGTGATGACCGACCCGGCCGGTCACCCGCGCCACGTGACGAGTGCGGACTCGAATGGCCGGTACATCACGGAGATCAACCTTCCGATCAACAGGAAGACCGGCGACGTCGTGCGCAGCAAGGTCACGACGGTCAACCAGATCGTGGCGGCGACGGCCCCGGCGGATCCGGTCCAGACCGCGATCATCGCCAAGTGGAAGGCCCTCTCCGGCACCGTCGGCAACCGGCCGGTCGGCATGATCACGGCGACCATCGCCCGTGCCGGCACCCCGCCCGGAGCGGACCGTGGCTCCGAGTCCGATCTCGGGAACATGATCGCCGACTCCCAGCAGTGGGCGACCCTCGGCAACGGCGCGCAGCTCGCGCTGATGAACCCGGGCGGCCTCCGCGCCGACCTGACGTACCCGTCGTCAGCCAGTGGTGAGGGCGACGGTGTCGTGACGTATGCCGAGTCGTACAACGTCCAGCCGTACGGCAACCTGCTGTCCACCATGCCCATGACCGGTGCCCAGATCGTGAGGGCCCTGCAGCAGCAGTGCCAGCCAGCCGGGTCCGGTAGGCCGTTCCTGCACCTCGGCGTGTCGGCCGGCGTGACCTACGACCTGCAGAAGACGATCACTGCGGGCAACTGCACCTCCGTCACGATCAGCAACCTCAAGCTGAACGGCGTCGCCGTGACGGATGCCGGCACCTACGTGGTGACCGTCAACAACTTCCTCGCCGACGGCGGGGACAACTTCCCGGCGTTCGCAGAGACGCCGGTCGCCAGCCGGATCGGCGGTGGCATCGACCTGGATGCCACGAACGCCTACCTCGGCACCATGGGCCCCATCGCCCCTCCAGGCACGTCCCGGGTGTACGAGCTGCCGTAGGCAGCCCGGCCTCGCCAGGCATGCACGAAGGCCGGCCCGAGGGGCCGGCCTTCGTAATCCGGTCTCATGCCCTAGCATCCACTGAGTGACCCCCGAGATCAAGGCGACGCTCGCCAACCTGCCCGACCGGCCCGGCGTGTACCTGATGAAGGACGCGCGCGGGGAGGTCCTGTACGTGGGCAAGGCCCAGAGCCTGCGCAGCCGTGTCCGCAGCTACTGGCAGAACCAGGCGGCCGGCAGCCGGGGCGAGGTCCACCGGATCCGCCAGGCGATCGACCGGGTGGTCGACCTCGAGGTCACGGAGGTCGATTCCGTCTCGGAAGCGCTGCTCCTCGAGGCGAACCTGATCAAGCGCTTCAAGCCGCGGTTCAACGTCCGCCTCAAGGATGACAAGAGCTACCCGTACATCAAGATCACGCTGGGCGACGACTTCCCCCGGATCGAGCGGACCCGCAAGCTGCCGAGCGACGGCAGCCGCTACTTCGGGCCGTACGCGTCGGCCAGCTCAGTGGACGAGGCGATGAACCTCGTGCGGCGGCTGTTCCCGTTCCGGACCTGCACGGTGGACATCCGTGACGGGGTCCGTGCGCTCCCCCGGCCCTGCCTGCTGTACCACATCAAGCGCTGCCAGGGTCCCTGCGTGGAGGCG
>DATCGK010000536.1:0-2930 GCA_036508975.1 Candidatus Limnocylindrales bacterium | reverse complement strand
ATGTCGGCCGTCGCGCATCACGACAACATCACAACCTGGACCTACATCGACGTCGAGTCGGTCGTACCGGTCGGCGACGGGTTCACGGCGACAATCACCCAGAAGCCGCGCTACGTCGACGAGGACCTGTGCATCGGATGCCGTCTCTGCGAGTACGCCTGCCCGGTCGAGGTGCCCCACGAGTTCGAGGGCGGGATGGGAGCCCGGCGGGCCGCCTACATCCCGTTCGGCACGGCCATCCCACAGACCGCGCTGATCGACATCGACGCCTGCGTCTACTGCGGCAAGTGCGAGAAAGCCTGCCCGACGGACGCCATCGACTTCTCCCAGGTGCCGCGGACCATGACGGTCAACGCACGGTCCGTCGTCCTGGCCACGGGCTACCGGACCACGCCCCTGGACGCGAAGAAGGAGTACCGCGGCGGCCAGGCAACGAACGTCATCAGCGGCCTGGACATGGAGCGCCTCCTGGCCCCGAACGGGCCGTACGGGCGCGTCCTCCGGCCCTCGGACGGCAAGATCCCGGACAGCGTCGCCTACATCCAGTGCGCCGGCTCGCGCGACGAGACGCTGGGAGTGCCCTACTGCTCCCGCGTCTGCTGCATGTACGCGATCAAGCAGGCGATGCTCCTCTCGGGTGCCCTGCCGCTGGCGGACATCACGATCTACTACATGGACATCCGGGCCTTCGGCAAGGGCTACGAGCAGTTCTACCAGACAGCCCGTTCGATGGGCATCAACTTCATCAAGGCGAAGGTGGCCCGCATCGACGAGCAGGCGGGGGGCGATCTCAGCCTGCGGGTCGAGATGATCGAGGAGGACGGCCGGGTGGTCGACGCGCCCCACGATCTGGTCGTGCTCTCCGTCGGGATGCAGCCCGGCGACGATCCGCGGCGCTTCATCAACGTGGACCTTGACCTCGACCGCTTCATCGCCGCGCCCGATCCAAAGCTGGATGCCACGCTGACCAGTCTGCCGGGCGTCGTCGCAGCCGGCACGGCCCTCGGACCGAAGGACATCGTGGATACGGTAGTCGAGGCAAGTGCCGCCGCCACGAAGGTCGCGATGTACCTTGGGCCGCCCCCGGTGGCGACGGCCGACCACACGAATCTCCACGTGGAGATTCGTGAGATGAGCGTCGCTGAGGCCGTCGTGGCCGCCGGGCTCACGGAGGTGCATGGTGCCTGACGAGCCCCTCAAACCGCCTGCCACGTCGGGTCTGGCGGAGCGGATCGGCGTCTACGTTTGCCATTGCGGCGGCAACATCTCGGACGTCGTGGATGTCGATCGGGTCGCCTCCGAGGCGGCCGACCTGGACGGCGTCGCGGTCGCGCGCCACGTGATGTTCATGTGCTCCGACGAGGGACAGAAGGCGATCATCGACGACATCAAGGAGCTCGGCCTGGACCGGGTCGTCGTCGCGGCGTGCACCCCGAAGCTCCACGAGACCACGTTCCGCCGAGCCGTAGTCCGGGCCGGGATGAATCCCTATCTCTTCCAGCCGGCGAACGTCCGCGAGCAGGCCAGTTGGGCGCACCCGCACAGCCCCGCGGCTGCCACGCTCAAGGCCAGCAGCCTGGTCCGGGCGGCGGTCGCCAAGGCGCGCCTGCTCCAGCCGCTCGAGAAGGTCAGCGTCGCCGCGGTGCATCGCGCCCTGATCCTTGGCGGCGGTGTCGCCGGGCTCCGGGCGGCGCTGGACCTCGCCCGGCAGGGCATCGGTGTCACGCTCGTCGAGAAGTCGCCCTTCCTTGGCGGCCGGGCCATGCAGCTGCACACGGTCTTCCCGACCGAGGACCTGGCCCGGCCGCTCGTCGGCCGCCTGATCCGGGACGTCCTGGCCCGGCCGGACATCAGCGTGCTGACCGGCACGGAGATGACCGGCGTCACCGGCTACGTCGGCGACTTCACGGCCTCCCTGCGTCGGACGCCGCGCGGCGTGACCAAGGACCTGGTCGACATCGACGCCGCGATCGCCGCCTGCCCGGTGGAGGTCCCCAACGAGTTCGATGACGGCCTGAGCCGCCGTCGGGCAATCCACCGACCCTACCCGGGCTGCGAGCCGAACCTGCCTGCCATCGACTGGGCCGCGTGCACGCTCTGCGGCGCCTGCGTCCAGGCGGCCGGCGGCCGCGGCATCGACCTCCACGACCGGCCCACGGAGTTGGAGATCGAGGTCGGCGCGATCGTCGTCGCGACCGGCTTCGACCACTACGAGCCCTGCGTGGGGGAGTACGGCTACGGCCAGTCGTCGCGGGTCGTGACGCTGCCACAGCTCCACCGGATGCTGGACCCGGAAGGGCCGACCGGCGGCGACCTGAAGATCGAGGGCCGGGTGCCGCGCGCGATCGCGTTCATCCACTGCGTCGGCAGCCGCCAGATCGAGGGCGTGGACCAGCCCGGGCCCAGCGGCAAGCTCAACGAGTACTGCTCCCGCGTCTGCTGCACCGCCACGCTCCAGGCGGCCAACCAGGTCCGCTCCCGGTACCCGGAGACGGCCGTCGTCGACCTCTACCGCGACATCCGCACCTACCAGAAGGACCAGGAAGCCTACTACGTGGACGCCTCGAAGAAGGGCGTCCTCTTCCTTCGCTTCGATAACGAGACGCGGCCCACGGTGGAGCTGTCGGAGGGCAAGGACGCCTATCCGCTGCGGGTGAAGGTCCGCGACACGCTCACCTTCGGTACGGAGCTCGAGGTCCCGGTGGACCTGGTGGTCCTGAGCGTGGGCGTCATGCCCCACGACGTGGCCGACCTGATCGACATGACCAAGGCACCCGTCGGCAACGACGGCTTCCTGCTGGAGGTGCACCCGAAGCTTCGTCCGGTCGAGAGCGCCATCCCCGGCCTCCTCCTGGCTGGCACGGCGCAGGCGCCGATGGACATCACGGAAAGCACATCCGCGGCGTCCGCGGCGGCGGCCAAGGTCACCA
>DATCGK010000535.1:0-5693 GCA_036508975.1 Candidatus Limnocylindrales bacterium | reverse complement strand
GGCCTCCACGCTGGCCAAGGGGACCCGCCTCCGGCTCACGGCCGAGGCCGCTCCCATGGCGGACGGCACGCGCGTCTTCGGCATCACCGTCATCGGTGGCACCGCGTCCGGCTTCGTCCGCGCCGCCGCGATCGCGCCGCGCGACAGCGCCGATCCCACGGTGTGGACCCTCGACCAGGGGACGATGCTCTCGCCCAACGCCGACGGGATCAACGACACGATGGTGGTGGCCGTTCGGGTGTCCGAGGTGGCAGCGGTCAGCCTGGTCGTCAAGAACACGGCCGGGACGACGGTCCGGTCCGTGTCGGCCAGCGGCGACATCGTCCGGTTCACGTGGGACCTGCGCACGAGTGCGGGCGTCCTGGTCCCGGACGGGGACTACCCCTGGACCCTCCGTGCCCGCGACAGCTGGGGCAACGCCACCGCGACCCGCACCGGGTCCTTCACCGTGGACGGCACACCGCCCGCCAGCAAGGCATCCACCGCCTCGACCGCCGGGCTGGGCGGCTGGAGCGTGACGCCGGTGACGGTCACCCTCGCCGCCACGGATCCCCTCACCGGGGTCGGCTCGATCAGCTGGCGAGTCGACGGTGGCGCGACCCACACCTACGCGGGGCCGTTCGTCGTCGCGGTCAACGGGACCCCGCATGTCCAGTACCGCGCCACCGACCGCGCCGGCAACCAGGAGGCGTGGCACACGCTGGCCCTGAAGATCGACACCACCCCGCCGGCTATCGCCATCCCGCTCACCGGGACCGCCGGCACCACGGCCGGAACCTGGCGCGGTCCGGTCTCGGCGGCCGCGAAGGTCACCGACGCCACGTCAGGGGTCGCAGCAAGGACGATCAGCGTCGACGGCGCGCCTGCCGTCCCGCTTGGGAATACGCCGGTCGTCGTGGGCGGCGACGGGTCCCACACCCTGACGGTCGCGGCCACGGACGCCGCCGGCAACGTGGGCTCGGCCACGACCACCTTCACCATCGACACCGTGGCTCCGGTCCTGGAGCTCCCGCCGGTCCAGGCCACGGGTCCGGTCGTACCGACCGTGACCCCCAACGGCGACGGAAGCACGGAGACGCTCGCGATCCCCTTCTCCGTGAACGAGGCCGCGACGGTCACCGCCGTCGTCACCGACGCCGCCGGTGCCATCGTCCGCCGGCTCGCCGGTGCCTTCCAGGCGGGAGCCCGCCAGATCGCCTGGAACGGACGCACCGCCGCCGGGGTCCCCGTACCGGACGGGCGCTACACGGTCATCCTGACACCGGTCGACCCGGCCGGGAATGCGGGCGCCCCGGTCGCCACCCAGGTGGACGTGTACGCGGCGCTGGCGAGCGTGTCCCGCAGCCCGACGCTCTTCTTCCCACAGGATGGCGACAAGCTCGCAACGAAGTCCACCGTCACGTTCCGGCTGCTGTCCCCCGCCACCGTGTCGCTCTACGTCGTGGACGCGTCCGGCGCGGCGGTGCGCAGCGCCTGGACCGACCGTGCGCTCCCTGCGGGTCCGGTGTCCTGGGCCTGGAACGGCAAGCGGGCCGACGGCACTTGGGCTCCCCGTGGCACCTACCGGTTCGTCGTCCGCGCCACCAACGGGACCCAGTCGGCCGCCGCCTCCGCCAGCGTGCTCGCCGACGCGTTCCGGATGACGACCTCGACGGCCTCCCCAGCGCGCGGATCGAGCTTCACGATCACGGCGGTCACCGCGGAGGGGCTGTCCACCACACCGACCGTCACCATCCGCCAGCCCGGCCTCACGGCCTGGAAGATCACGATGACCAAGGTCTCGTCCACCACGTGGAAGGCGACCATCCGGCCGAAGACGGGCGGGTCGGCCGGGGCGATGTCGCTGACGATCGCGGCGAGGGATACCGCCGGCGGCTCAAACGCGACCACCATCCGACGGACGCTGCGCTAGGCGGCGAACCGCATTGGTGGTGCCCCGGCGAACCACGCCGCTGGTGCGACGGCGAGCCGCACGGACAGGGGTTGCGCCCGAGGTGGATAATGTTGGCCTCTCGTCCTCCCCCCGCGGAGGGCGTCCCGGGAGGTAGCCGGTGATGGCGATGCGAACGGCCATTTGGCCAGGCTCGCGACGGCGCAGGACCCAGTCGCGCCGGTTGACGGCGAGCGAAGACGCATCGCTCGGTGCCCTGAACCCGGTGACGCGTCCCCGTGCGGGGAACCTCTCGGACGAAACCCGCGCCGGCAGAGCCGGGCGGTCGGGGGCGTAAGCCCGACCGCCCATACGCCCGTGGGGCCGGTCGTTCGCCCGGCCCCGTACGTTGTGGCAAAACCGGGCCGCTGTCCAGGGGACAGCGGCCCTTCTCTGTCGGGCGCAGTCGCTGCCCGGCGATAGACTCGGGGCCATGACGATCATCCACGATCCCGGCGACGACACCGCCGACGTCCGCCCTGCCACGCCCGAGGAGGTGGCCGACGTCCGCCGCATGCACACCTCGAACCGGGTCGCGTGGGACCAGGCCGCTGAGCGGTACGAGGGCTGGTTCGAGGAGTCGGTCGCCCAGATCCGCGCCGGCGGCTCGAGCCTCTTCCCCCTGGAGGAGGCGCTGATCGGCGACATCCGCGGGCGATGTCGCCGAGCGATCCACCTCCAGTGCGCGGGGGGCCGCGACAGTCTTTCGCTCTGGAACCTCGGGGCAGCGGAGGTCGTGGGGATCGACTTCAGCCCTCGGATGCTGGACCTCGCCCGCCGCCTGACCGAGGCGACGGGCGCCCCGGCCAGCTGGGTGGAGTCGGACGTGCTGGACGTCCCGCACACCCTCGACGGCACCGCGGACCTGCTCTACACGGGGCGCGGGTCGCTCATGTGGCTCCAGGATCTCGACGTCTGGGCAGCGGTGCTGAGGCGCCTGCTCGCCCCCTCGGGGCGCCTCGTGATCTTCGAGGGGCACCCCGCGGAGTGGCTGTTCGATGCCGACGAGGACGGCCGCTGGATGCTCACCGGGTACGACTACTTCGCCGGGCCGGAGGCGTCGCGCGGGTGGGCACGGGCGTACATCGACCGCCTCTCGATCCCCGACGGTGAGCAGCACTGGAAGTTCGCGCGGGCCTGGACGATGGGCGAGATCGTCACGGCCCTGGTGCGGTCCGGCCTCCGTCTGGAAGAGGTCGCCGAGTACCCGGTGGACTGGTGGGCGGGACACCGGGACGTTCGCCCGGAGGAACGCGGCAGGCTGCCGCTCTCGTTCTCGGTCACCGCGACGCGCGGCTGACCCGGAACGGGACGCGGTTCCCAGCTGAACCACGGAGCCGCGAGCGCCCCTGAGACCGCGGCTCCGGTGGTCTCCGTGGGGTCGGCTGGAGCTACGGCGCCAGAACCTGCCCGTCGACGAAGCTGTCGAGGACGAGCCAGCGGGCCGCGAGCGCGGTGTTGGTGCCGATGCCGAAGGTCGCACTGCGGCCGTTGACGACGACCGCCGCGCTGGCACCCAGCGACAGATAGGCGTCGTCGCGGACAAGGGCCGGGACCAGCAGGATCTCGCACGTCTGCGCCGGCACCTTCACCGCGAGGCAGGCGTCCTGGATCATGCCCCGCCGATTGTCCGCGAGGGTCAAGTTCTTCCTGGCTCGCTGCCCGAACTGCTGAGGGCGCTCAGGGAGTACGTGGTCGGCAGGACGAGGAGGACCACGTGCCCGCTGGTGTCGAATCGGGCGGCCTCCCTTGCGAACTGCTGGGCAGGGCAGGGCGACCAGGAGCCATCGTAGTCGGCCCCATGGGTGCGCGGCGCCCTGGTGAGCTTGTGGCCCTCCATCCGGAGGAGCGCCGGGGCACCGGGAGCTGCAGAACGCTGCGGGACCCGGTGCCAGCCGACCTCCGCGAAGACGACCGGCACCCGGCGCGTGTTGTCACCCACCCTGTTGACGCCGGGCACGACGCGCGCAAGGATCGCCGTATGCACGAGGATCGCCTGTCCGGGGAGGACGAGGAGCCACTCGAGCCCTTCGATGCGCGCGAGGCCGCTCGAGTGCGCCGCCGCGACCATGATCTCGAAGCGGCTGGGCGAGACCTGATGCGCCCGGGCATGGGCAAGGTGTTCAAGCAGATCCTGGACCACAAGGCCAGCGAGGCCAGGGAGCCACGCGCCAAGCGGCGACGCCACGGAGGCTGGCCGCGCGCGCCCCGGCACCTCTGGTAGCGTCCATAACGTGCACGTTCGTGAGCCCGCCCCGTCCTATCGCGCCCTGTTCGCGATCCCGACGCTCGGCCGGATCCTGCTCGGCATGGCGCTCAGCCGGATCGGCGGCAGCATGCTGGGCGTCACGATCGTCCTGTTCACGCTCCAGGAGTTCCGGTCGCCGGCCCTGGCCGGCCTCGTCACGTTCGCCAGCGTGGCCCCCGGCCTGTTCGTCAGCCCCATCGTGGGTGCGCTGCTGGATCGTCACGGGCGGGCACGGCTGATCATCCTGGACCAGCTGGTCGGCGCGAGCGCGCTCACGCTGATCGCGGTGCTGGCACTCACGGACGTCCTCACGCCACTGGTGCTGGTGCTGGTCACGGGCGTCGCCGGCCTCACGGCCCCCCTGAGCTCCGTCGGCCTGCGGACGATCTTCCCGCTGATCGTGCCCAAACGTCTCTGGGAACGCGTCAATGCCCTCGACTCCAATGGGTACGTGGTCGCCACCCTCATCGGGCCGCCGGCCGCCGGGCTGCTGGTCCAGGTCGTGGGTGGGCCGCAGACCCTGATCGCGATCGCCCTTCTGTTCGTCATCTCGGCGGTCGTGTTCGTGGGCATCACCGATCCGGTCACGGTGACTGCGTCCACCGGGAAGCTGCTCGTGGACGCTTGGCAGGGCCTCCGGTACACGCTGCACAACCCCACCCTGCGGGCGCTCGGGCTCTCGCTGACGATCATGAACCTCGGCTGGGGGATCGTCACGATTGTCATCCCGGTCCTCGTCCTGCGCGACATGGGGCTCGGTGCGATCGTGGTGGGCGTGGTGTTCGCCGTGTCCGGCGTCACCGGGGGTATTGGTGCGCTGGTGGCCGGCCGCTGGCAAACCCAGGGGCGGGAGCGGTCCATGCTGGTCTGGCCGATGGCGGGCATGGCGATCACAGCCGGCGCCCTGCTCGTCTCCCCCACCCTGCCCGTCCTGGTGGCCGTGATGGCGATCCAGGGCCTGTTGAACGGACCGATGGACATCGCGATGTTCACGCTGCGCCAGCGGCGGACGGACCCCGCCTGGATGGGTCGGGCGTTCGCAATCTCGATGGCGATGAACTTCATGGGCTACCCGTTCGGGTCAGCCATCGGCGGGGCGCTCGTCGGCATCGGGACGGACGTGGCGATCGCCGCCGCGGTCGTGTTCACCGCCCTCGGCGCGATCGTCGCCTGGCTGCTCCTGCCCCGGGTTGCCCCGGCCCCCTGAGGCCCGTCAGCGGGCCCCGATCCCCAGGAAGGTGCCGTCGTCGTCGCGGAGCATGCGTCGACCCTCCAGCACGCAGGCAGGATCGATCGGCCCATAGACATGCGGGTAGCGCTGCTCCGCGTCGTCGAACCGCCAGGGGCTGCCCGTCCTCTCCAGGTCCAGCGTGAGCAGCAGGAAGTCTCCCGGATCCCCGCGGTAGAAGCGGTTCGCCACCGCCACCATCTCCAGGTCACCGTCCGTGCAGTGGACGAACCCGTCCTGCGGGTAGGCGGCCGGCAGGTAGGGTGACGCGGGGTCACGCGCCACCC
>DATCGK010000534.1:0-18816 GCA_036508975.1 Candidatus Limnocylindrales bacterium | reverse complement strand
GCCACGCGGGCCCGGGTCTGGCCGGGAGCGAGTACGCGCGCCTGGCTGGGGAGGCGGTCGAGGACGGCCCGCCGGTCCTCGACCTCGCCATGGAGCGGCAGCTCCAGGTCTTCATCCGGGAGGCCATCGCCCGCGGCCTCGTCGAGAGCTGCCAGGACGTGTCCGGCGGCGGCCTGGCGGTCGCCATCGCGGAGATGTGCATGTGGGGCGACACCGGCGCGCAGCTCCGGCTCGGTGTGGGCGACTCGCCCGCCGTGGCGCTGTTCGGGGAGAGCCCGTCCCGCCTGGTCGTCGAGACCACACCGCGCCACGCCCCCGCGCTCGCGCTGCTCGCCCGGCACCACGGGCTTCCCGTGGACACGCTGGGGACCACCGGCGGCGTGCGCCTGGTCGTGGAGCTGGGTGGCGAGGGCGCCACCGGTGCCGCCGAGGAGCGGGGAAGCCGCGTTGCGGACGCGCTGGAGGTCCCGGTCGCGGACCTGCGCCACGCCTGGGAGCACGGCCTCCCGCGCGCGCTGGGCTGGGAGGGCGGTGGCGAGGGCGACGACGCGGTCGATCACGCGGTGGTGGCCGTGGCTGATGCCGCGGCCGGTCACGCGGCCGGTCACGCGGCCGGTCACGCGGCGCAAGCGCTCCCGGGCCTGGAGGCCGGCGCCTGATGTGCGGCGTGGTCGGGGTCGTCCTGCCGAACCGCGGCCACGAGGCCGCGGCCGTCGCGGCGACCGCCCTCTTCGCGCTCCAGCACCGGGGCCAGGAATCGGCCGGCGTCGGCGTCTCGGACGGCCGGAACCTGATGATCTACAAGGACCTGGGCATGGTGGCCCAAGTGCTGGACGAGCGCCGGATCCCCTCGCTCGCCGGGGACCTGGCCGTCGCCCACTGCCGCTACTCGACCACGGGGTCGACGGTCTGGGAGAACGCCCAGCCGACGCTCCGCCTGGGGCCGCGACGGGCGCTCGCCATCGGACACAACGGCAACCTGGTCAACACGCGGGAGCTCCTGGACCAGCTCCAGGGCGGCCGCGGCCGGCTGCCCGCCAGCACGGACACGGAGCTCCTCACCGCGCTCCTCGCCGACGAGCCCGCGAACGACACCGTGGACGCGCTGCGCAAGGTCCTGCCGCGCGTCCGTGGCGCCTTCAGCCTGGTCGTCCTGGACGAGAACCGCGTCATCGGCGTCCGTGACCCGCACGGGTTCCGCCCGCTCGTCCTCGGCCGCCTGCCGGCTCCCGAGGGGTCGGAGGGCCCCGGCCTCTGGGGTGACGAGACCGGGGGCTGGATCCTGGCCTCCGAGACCGCCGCGCTCGACATCGTGGGCGCGGAGCTGGTCCGCGACGTGGAGCCGGGCGAGATCGTGGTGCTGGAGCCCGGCCGCCAGCCCGTGTCCGTGCGCTATGCCGAGGCGACCCCCGCGCTGTGCGTGTTCGAGCTCATCTACTTCGCCCGGCCCGATTCGTACATGCTCGGCCGCAACCTGTACGAGGCGCGGCGCCAGATGGGCATCCGGCTTGCCGGCGAGCACGCGGTGGAGGCGGACCTCGTGATGCCCGTGCCCGACACCGGCGCGCCCGCGGCGGCCGGGTTCGCGGAGGCGTCGGGGATCCCGTACCGCGAGGGCATGGTCCGCAACCGCTACAGCGGCCGGACCTTCATCCAGCCGTCCCAGGCGATGCGCCAGCGCGGCGTCAACGTGAAGCTGAGCCCGCTGCGCGAGGTCATCCGGGACAAGCGCCTCATCGTCGTGGACGACTCCATCGTCCGGGGCACGACCACCAAGCAGATCGTGGGGCTCCTGCGGCGTGCCGGCGCGCGCGAGGTGCACGTGCGGATCAGCGCCCCGCCGATCTACCACCCGTGCTTCTACGGGATTGACACGGCGATCGAGACCGAGCTGATCGCCGGCAGCCACTCGGTGGAGGAGATCCGCGAGTTCATCGGCGCGGACTCGCTGGGCTACCTGTCCATCCGCGGCGTCCTGGCGGCGCTGGACCTGCCGTACGACCGGTTCTGCTTCGCCTGCTTCGACGGCAACTACCCGGTGCCCGTCCCGTACGACGCCTCCGCCCGCAAGTTCATGCTCGAGGCGCCCGTCGGGGCGCAGGGCCAGGGGGCGACCGGATGACCGGAGAGCGCGCGGCCTACGCTCGGGCCGGGGTGGACGTCGCCGCCGGCGAGCGCGCGGTGGAGCTGATGCGCGCGTCGGTGGCGTCCACGCGGCGGCCGGAGGTTTTGGGCGGGCTCGGCGGGTTCGGGTCCGCGGTGGCGATCCCGGCCGGGTACCGGGAGCCGGTGATCGTCTCGTCCACGGACGGGGTGGGGACGAAGACGGCGATCGCGGCCGCGATGGGGCGGCTGGACACCATCGGGATCGACCTCGTGGCGATGTGTGCCGACGACGTGGCCTGCACGGGCGCCGAGCCGCTGGCGTTCCTCGATTACATCGCGATCGGGCGGCTGGACCCGGAGCGGGTGGCGGCCCTGGTCTCGGGGATCGCGGACGGTTGCCGGCAGGCGGGCTGTTCGCTGACCGGTGGCGAGACGGCGGAGCACCCGGGGCTGATGGAGCCCGACGAGTTCGACCTGGCGGGGTTCTGCATCGGCATCGGCGAGCGGTCGCGGCTGCTGGACGGGTCCACCGCCCGGGCCGGTGACGCGATCGTGGGGCTGGCGTCATCCGGGCTGCACGCGAACGGGTACTCGCTCGTGCGGGCGCTGGTCGCGGAGCACGGGCTGGACCTGGGCGAGGCATACGCCGGACTGCTCCGGCGGGTGCTGGGCGATTCCGCGGCCGACGAGGCGATCGGGCGCGAGGCGCGCGACGCCGACGCGACGCTGGGCGACGTCCTGCTGACGCCCACCCGCATCTACGCGAAGGACCTGCTGGCGATGCGGGCTGGCCTGGAGGCCGCCGGGCACGAGGTCCGCGGCATCGCGCACGTCACCGGCGGCGGGCTCGCGGGCAACGTGCCGCGCGCCCTGCCGGAGGCGCTCGGGGCGCGCCTGGACCCGGCGACCTGGCCGATGCCCTCGGTCATGCGCCTGCTGGGCGCGCTCGGGGGGATCGGGGAGACCGAGCTCCGTGCGACGTTCAACGCGGGGCTCGGCATGGTCATGATCGTGCCGGCGGAGGGCGCCACGCCCGCGGTGGAGCTGGCCCAGGCGCGCGGCATCCCGGCCTGGGTCGTGGGCGAGGTCGTCGAGGCGTCCGCCAACGGCGGCCGGCGGTACATGGAGGAGGGTCTCGCGAGGTGAGCGGCATCACCGGCGGCAGGATCGCGGCCGGGGTCTCGGGGAGCGGGTCCAACCTGCGGGCGCTGGTCGCCGCGGCCGGGCGGGGCTGCCTGGGCGGCGAGGTCGTGCTGGTCTTCGCGGATCGCCCGTGCGCGGGCCTGGACTGGGCGTCGGAGCAGGGGATCGAGACGATCCTGGTCCCCGGTGGCGACGACGCAACCCTGGCCGAGACGCTGGTCGCCGTGGCGCCGGACGCGGTCGTCCTGGCCGGCTACCTGCGGCTGGTCGGCCCGGCGGTGCTGGCGGCCTTCGGCGACCGGATCCTCAACGTGCATCCGTCGCTGCTGCCGTCGTTCCCCGGGCTCCACGGCGCGCGCGATGCCCTCGCCGCCGGCGTGGCGGTGACCGGCGTGACCGTGCATCTCGTGGACGCGACGCTGGACGGCGGCCCGATCGTGGCGCAGGAGGCCGTCCCGGTTCTTCCAGACGATGACGAGGCCTCGCTGCTCGGGCGCATCCACCCGGTCGAGCACCGGCTGCTGCCGGCGGCCGCGGCGGCCCTGCTCGCGGGCGCCCTCGTGGTCACCGAGGGAGCCCGTCGAGTCCGGCTGGACACCGCGGTCGCCGACGCGCGCGTCCCCGTCCCGCGTCGCGCCCTCCTCTCGGTCTACGACAAGACGGGCCTGGCGGACCTGGGTCGCGGCCTGGTCGTCCGCGGCTGGGAGCTCGTCAGCACCGGCGGCACCGCCCGGGCGTTGCGCGACGCCGGCCTGCCCGTGACGGACGTCGCGGCCGTGACCGGCTTCCCCGAGATGCTCGACGGCCGCGTCAAGACGCTCCACCCGCAGGTCCACGCCGGGCTCCTGGCGGACCGCCGCCGGGCCGACCACCGCGAGGCGCTCCTCGCAGCCGGCATCGCCCCGTTCGACCTCGTCGTCGTCAACCTTTATCCGTTCGCCGCCGCCGCCCGCAGGCCCGGCATCTCGTTCGACGACCTCGTGGAGGAGATCGACATCGGCGGGCCGTCGATGGTCCGCGCGGCCGCCAAGAACCACGCGTCCGTGGCGATCGTGACCTCGCCCGCTCGGTACGGGAGGATCCTCGCGGCGCTCGACGAGCACGGCGAGGTGCCGCTTGGCCTCCGCTCCGCCTTGGCTGTCGAGGCGTTCCACCACACCGCTGCCTACGACGCCCGGATCGCCGCGGAGCTGCCAGGCCGCATGCACGAGGCGGGTGTCGCGCTCCCGGTGGAGCCCGGCCTGCCCACGTCCGAGGACCCGTATCCGCCGTCACTGACCATCTCGCTGGAGAAGGTGGAGGCCCTCCGCTATGGAGAGAACCCTCATCAGCCCGCCGCACGCTACCGCCGCACGGACCGCGAGCCACGAGCCGCCGAGGGACCGTTCTCCGGCAGCGAGCCCCTGCTCCAGGGCAAGGCGCTCTCGTACAACAACGTCCTCGACGCATCGGCCGCCGCCTCGCTTGGGCGCCTGATGCGCGGGCCGGCCGTCGTCATCGTCAAGCACACGAACCCCTGCGGCGCGGCCGAACGCTCAACCCTGCTCGAGGCATGGGAATCGGCACTGGCCGGCGATCCGGTCTCCGCGTTCGGCGGCGTGGTGGCGATCACCGGAACCGTGGACCGGGTGCTTGCGGAGCGGCTGGTCTCGATCTTCCTTGAGGTCGTCGTGGCGCCGGCGTTCGACGATGGCGCCCGCGAGGTCCTGGCGGCGAAACCGAACCTGCGGCTGGTGGAGGACCCTGCGCTGGATGCGGCCGCGGACCGGAGCGAGTTGAGCGTGCCCGGCGGCCTCGTGACGGACTACCTGGGCTCGTTCAGGACCGCCGGCGGCGCGGTGCTGGTCACCGCCCCGGACAACCTGCAAGACGACCCGGCCGCGTGGGCCTGCACCACCTCGCGCCCGCCGACGGACGCCGAGCGCCGGGACCTGGACCTCGCCTGGCGCCTCTGTCGAGGCGTTGTATCCAACGCCATCGTGCTGGTCCGTGGCGGCATGCTCGTCGGCGTCGGGTCCGGCCAGGTCAGCCGCGTGGACGCCTGCCGCGGCGCCGTGGACAAGGCCCGCCAGTTCCAGGGAGAGGCCGGGGCGACCGGGGCCGTCGCCGCCTCGGACGCGTTCTTCCCCTTCGCGGACGGCCCGAGGGTGCTGCTGGACGCCGGCGTCACCGCCATCGTCCAGCCCGGCGGCTCGATGCGCGACGCGGAGGTCCTGGCGCAGGTGGAGGCCTCGGGCGCCGCGATGCTGGTGACCGGGACGCGGCACTTCCGCCACTGATGAGGCCAGACCTCGGTCCGGGCACTGCGGCGGACCACGGAACCTGGTCGGGCCAGTTCAGCGGCTCCGCCATCCAGAAGGCGAAGGCCAGGTAAAGCCAACGCCGGCACCCGGGGCGGTCGTACAGCGAAACAGGTCTGGCAGTGGCCTCCTCGTCCGCCGTCAGCGCGGCATCGTCCTGAGTCTTCGCTCATTCACGCGATCGCGGCATGGTCAACCTGTCGGGATCACGCTTCGTGCTTCTCATGCTCCCCCTTGGGGGCCGCCGCTGGTCTCCTACCACCCGGCACGCGCCGCCACGGCGAACGCGAGGAAGTAGCGGTCGAGCGACTCTGCCGTCGCTCCGAACTCGTTGTCGCCGACGAGGAAGTCGCAAGTGATCTCCCTCGCGCGCGCGATCTCGCGGAGGCGCGGGTACTTCCAGCGCGGATCGGTCAGGCTGAGGTCGAACAACTCCATGGCCCGTCCGAACGCGGCGACGAATCGCGCGTCATTCCCTGCGGCTCGGGCGCGGATGGCTCGGCCGACCTCGCTGCCCACGTTTCCCAACTGCTCACACACCGTCAGCCGAGCCCACCCCCCGTCGGCCAGGCTCCGGTGCAGCGTCACGCGACCACCAGGCGACCGACGATGTCGGTGATCCGTCGTCGTGTCACCTCATCCTCAACGGACCGTGAGCGGTTTCCCTCGCGCGGACGCACATTGATCATGGAGTCGAATTCGATGAAGGCTGGCGTACCGAACTCGGCAGGGTAGAGGTTGATGCCCCACAGCGCCGCCTGGTGCGATCCGCTGGACAGCAGGAGCGCCTCCTCGTCCGAATGGAGCTCGGCGTCGATCACGATGATCTCGCTCTCGACGTCGACGACGGCCTTGACCAGCTCGCCGAACATCGCCGCGGCCATCGTCTCCAGGGTTGCGAGAGCGATGGGGCTCCTGACGATCTCCATGGACACCAGCCTACCGTCCTCGTCGCACCGGCGTGCGCTGCTACCATCGGTCGGCCATGTCAGACCGCCGCAGCTTCTACCTCACCACCGCCATCGCGTACGCGAACAGCGCGCCCGGGCTCCACACCGTCTACGAGGTGATCGGCGCCGACGTCCTCGCGCGGTGGCACCGGATGCTCGGCGACGACACGCGGTTCCTGACCGGCACGGATGAGCACTCGGTGAACATCGCCCAGTCCGCCGAGACCCTGGGCATCACGCCCCGCCAGTTCGTGGACGAGAAGGTGGCCTTGTTCAAGGCCGCCGAGGACGCGCTCCTCATCAGCCCGGACCGGTTCATCCGCACCACGGACCCGGACCACTACCGCTCCGCCCAGGAGATGGTCCGCCGCGCCTACGACAACGGCGACATCTACCAGGCCAGCTACGACGGCTGGTACTGCCCGAGCGAGGGGTTCAAGGCGCCCTCGGACCTGCTCGAGACGGCCACCGGCATGCGCTGTCCGAACCACCCCGACGTCCCGCTGCAGTGGCTCTCCGAGAAGAACTGGTTCTTCCGCCTCTCCGCCTACCAGGAGCGCCTGCTCGACTGGTACGAGAAGAACCCGGACTTCGTCCAGCCGGACTACCGGCGCAACGAGATGCTGGGGTTTATCCGCCAGGGTCTCCAGGACTTCTCGATCAGCCGTGCCGGGGCGACCTGGGGTATCCCCTTCCCGGTGATGTCGGACGGATCGTCCTCGCAGCGCCCGGATGGCACCTGGGACCCGGACGCCGGCACGATCTACGTCTGGTACGACGCGCTGATCAACTACATCACCGGTGCGGGCTTCCCGGACGACCTGGACCTGTTTCGCGAGTGGTGGCCGGCGGACCTCCATGTCATCGGCAAGGACATCGCCCGCTTCCACACCATCTACTGGCCCGCGATGCTGTGGTCGGCCGGGATCGACGCGCCCAGGCACGTCTGGGTCCACGGCTGGCTGCTGGTCCAGGGCGGCGAGCGGATGAGCAAGAGCCGCGGCAACTTCCTCGATCCGCAGGCCGTGGTCGCGGCGTTCGGCGCGGACGGCGCCCGATACGTCACCCTGCGCGAGGTCGCCTTCGACCGCGACACGGAGGTCTCCTGGGACTCGTTCGTCCGCCGCTACAACGCGGATCTCGCCAACGACTTCGGCAACCTCGTCAACCGCACCGTCTCGATGGTCAACCGCTACTTCGGCGGGGAGCGGCCCGAGCCGCGCGAGGTCGCCGTGTCGCCGCTGGCCGAGGGCTGGGCCGACACGCTGCGCCTGTACGGCGAGAAGCTGGACGCCTGCCTCCTCCATGACGCGCTGGGCGAGCTCTGGGAGTTCGTGGGCGGCGCCAACAAGACGGTCGATGCCGAGCAGCCGTGGACGCTGGCGAAGCAGGCCAAGGCGGGCGATGCCGACGCCGAGACGCGCCTGCGCGGCGTCCTGGGCGACCTGATCGAATCCTGCCGGCTGGTGGGCCTGGCGGCCGCGCCGTTCATGCCCGGCATGGCGCCCAGGGTGATGGAGCAGCTCGGGTACCCGTACCCGTACGAGGCGGACGGCAACGGCGGGCCCGGGGTCCTGGAGCTCCTCGCCTGGGGCGGCGCGGCCGGTCCGGGCCGGGTGACCGACACGCCCGCGCCGCTGTTCCCGCGCCTCGACAGCGAGGCCGCCGCGGAGGCGTAGGCTCGCCGGAGACGTCTCGCCCTCGTCGCCGTATGCTCCGGGTCCAATCCATGTCCCTGGAGGTCATGACGATGGCCAGAGGCGAGATCGCGCACATCGAGTTTCCGGCAGACGACCTCGAGCGCGCCAAGGCGTTTTACGGGGCCGTCGCCGGCTGGGATTTCGGCCAGACGGCGGAGTTCGGCGACTACGAGCTGTTCCGCACCGGCGAGGGCACGGGCGGCGCGATCGGCCTCCGAGGACGCAGCGTCGGGCCGGCGATCCGGATCTACATCAACGTCGACTTGCTGGAGGAGGCCATCGCGGCCGCGGTGGCGAACGGCGGTGCCGAGGTCGAGCCCCCGACGAAGATCGGCGGCGGGATGGGCCGCTTCGCGGTCGTCCGCGACCCCGAGGGCAGCGAGGTCGGGCTCTGGCAGGCACCCCCGGCGGCCGAGGCCTGAGCGCCGGCGGCCTCGCGCGATCCCCGTACCATCGCGCCATGCGCCTCATCGACTCCCACGCCCATCTCAACGCGGACCGCTTCGCCGACGACGTCGAGCTGGTGCTGGGCGGTGCGCGCCTGGCCGGCCTCGAGCGGATCCTGGTCCCGGGCTGGAACGCGCACTCTTCCGAGCGCGCGATGGACCTCGCCGCGCGCTGGCCGTGGCTGGACGCGGCGGTCGGGGTGCATCCCCATGACGCCGCGAAGGTGACCGGCGCGGAGTGGGCGGATATCGGGACGTGGGCGCGCGACGAGCGGGTGGTGGCGATCGGGGAGACGGGCCTGGACTCGGACCGGATGTTCTCGCCGTGGGACGCCCAGCTGGACAACCTGCGGGCCAACCTGGCGCTCGCGCTCGCGACCGGGAAGCCAGCGATCCTCCACTGCCGGTCACGCCCGGGCGAACGCGACGCCCAGGATGCCCTCGTGGACGAGCTGCGGGCGGCCGGGTTCGGCGGGCCGGCGGCGCGCGCCGCGTTCGGCGACCGGGCAGCGGCGGTGATCCACAGCTTCTCGGGTCCGGTGGACTACGCGGAGACCGTGATCGCGATGGGCCTCGCGGTCAGCTTCTCGGGCCTGGTGTTCCGGCGCGGCGAGGAACCCTCCGCGGAGGCGGTGGCGCTGGTCCCCGGGGCGCGGCTCCTGGTCGAGACGGACTCGCCGTTCCTGTCGCCACCGGGGGCGCCGCGTTCCCGCAACCAGCCCGAGTACGTGGCGATCACGGCGCGCTGGGCGGCGGCACTGCGCGGAGTGGGGGAGGACGCGCTGGGCGATGCCCTGGTCACCGCCTACGACGCCACGTTTCCACGGGCCCGCCCACGCTGAGGCACCGGAACGGGCAAACCGGGCGGGACGGTCGCCGCTACGGCGACGCGACCGCGTGCTCCCGCGCCAGGGGCGTGTAGCTGATCTCCAGGTTGATCGTGCGGCCGATGGCCTGGGCCAGCGACGTCGCCAGCGGTGCCGCGGCGGCCGGAGCGTCGGACCCGGTCAGGGCGATCGAAACCGTATCGCCGGTGATGCTCCAGTCCAGTACCTCGAGGTCGCGACCGCCGATCCAGTCGCGCACGATCGGGGCGCCGGTCGTGCTCCAGATGGTCACCCGAGCCGTGTCGATGCCATGGGCCACGAGCGGGATCGCGACGATGACGAGCGCCACCATCGCGGCGATGAACCCGTTCCGGAGCCGATGACGTTCGCGCAGCATCTCGCGGCTGGGGGCGGCGCCGGCGAGCACGAACACGACGCACGCGATGACGACGATCGCCGAGAAGTTGGTGAGGAACAACGTCATCGCACCGGCCGCGTCCTGCGGGCGGCCGAGCTCCAGGCAGATTCCCACGGTCGCGAGCGGTGGTACGAGGGAGACCGCGATCGCCACGCCCGGCAGGGCGTCGCTGCCGGTCCGGCGCACGGCCACGAAGGCCCCCGCCGCTCCCGCCGCCAGCGCCACGCCCAGGTCCAGCAACCCCGGCGAGGTGCGTGCCTCGAGCGAGGGCGTGAGCGTGAGCGGGTTCGGGATGATGAGCGCGACGATGAACCCGATCGCGATCACCATCAGGGCGTCGAGCACGACCTGGACGAACGTGATCGTCTGCCAGCGGGTGCGCCCGGTCACGAGCGCGCCCGCGAGCGCCATGATCGCCCCGCCGAGGGGTGCCACGACCATCGCACCGATGATCGACGCGACCGAATCCTGGTACAGGCCGAACGAGGCGATCAGCCCGGCGAGGGCGAGCAGGACGGTGAACGTGACCAGCGACCTGCGGAACGCCGGCCCTTCCGGGAACAGGTCGTCGAGCTTCGCCGGCCCGAGCGACTGGCGTGCGTCCAGCAGGGCCGCCGCCGGAGCCTCCGAGTTCGAGGGGGCAGCGGCCCCGGCCTCCGCGTGCATGGCCATATCGCCTCCTCGAGCGTCGGAGCGTTCCCGTGGCCCTATCGCCCGCATTGGGTGAGTTGCGATGGGCACTCCGGGGACTAGACCCTACCTGCGCGAGCGTGGGGGACATCACAGATCCTCGTCGATCCTCGCCGCGATCCGGGATCGACACTGGTACCCGGGACCTGTAGGAGGCAGCCATGACGCTGGGACCGCTCGAATACACGGTCATCGGGTTCGAAGAAAACCGGTTCAACGGCGAGATCGCCAAGGAGCTCGGCGATGTCGTCGACTCGGGAACCATTGCCCTCGTCGACCTCGTGTTCATCACCAAAGACATCGACGGCAACGCCCAGTCCCTGGAACTCGACAACAAGGACGATCCGCGCTTCGCCGGTTTCGCCGGGATGCTCGACGGCCTCACCGGCCTCCTGACCGAGGAGGACATCGACCACATCGCGGCCGACCTCGCGCCCAATACCTCCGCCCTCGTGATCATGTTCGAGCATCGCTGGGCCGTGAGGCTCAAGGAGGCGATGGATGGCGCCGGCGGCTTCCTCGTGGCACGCGAGACGATCCGGCCCGAGACCCTGGAGATGCTGAACGCGGAGCTCGAAGCCGCGCAGCTCGGCGCGTAGCCAAGCAGCCAAGCAGAGCGACCAGAAAGGAACGGACGTCCATGCGACGACGAGGTGTCGGCATTGTCGGTGTAGCCGCCGTGGCTCACCACGCAGCGAACAAGGGCGCCCAGCAGCAGGCGGCCGCAGACCAGGCGGCAATGCAGCAGGCGGCTCCGGTCTACGAGGCGCCCGCCGCTCCCGCGGCCCCGGCCTCGGATCCGGTCACCGACCAGCTGACCAACCTGGCCAACCTGCACGCATCTGGCATCCTCACGGACAAGGAGTTCGCCGCGGCCAAGGCCAAGGTCATCGGGATCTAGAACCGCGAACCGCGCGCCCTGCCCCGGCAGGCGCCAGAGGACTGGACCCCGGCGGCACCAGCTGCCGGGGTCGTTCATTGCCCGGGCCGGCGATGCCCCGGGCTGCCGGGGGACTCCGCGTCATCGCTGCGTCGTCAGGAGGCGCCCACCTGGGACTCTCAGTCGCAGGAGAGGCCCGATTCCTGGCACCTGAGGGCCCGGGGTATGCGCCGCAGTCACCGACGGGCGTCGCGATCCGTAGCAGCCATGACTGCCAGTCCCTGCTCGGGCGTCGTGACCCGATCCGGCGGGTGCGCGCGAGGTTCCTGGTTCGGGGGTGGCGAACGAGTGCATGCGGTTGACAGCCGGGCGTCCATTCGCTAACTTGTTGGCACTCTCAACGCGAGAGTGCCAATCCAGTCGGACGTGATCCGCTGGGGCCCGGCCGGAACCCCACGGGGCAACCATCCGGCGGCACCCGGCCCCCCGATCGCGCACCTGGCACGGTACTCGAGCGGGAGGACCCGGGGCGCCCGCGGCCCGACCGGCCCGGAGGACCCGACCCATGTTCACAGGCCATCGGCGGCCGGTCGCGGCCGCCACAGGAGGAATGCACCTTGGCCACCGCCTCTTCGACGAAGCTCCGCCCGCTGGGCGACCGCCTCGTCATCAAGCCCACCCCGCGTGAGGAGATGACGAAGTCCGGCATCGTCCTGCCGGACACCGTGAAGGAGAAGCCCCAGGAGGGCCTCGTCCTCGCCGTCGGTCCCGGCAAGGTCCTCGACGACGGCACCCGTGAGGCGATGGACGTCGCCGTCGGCGACAAGGTCCTGTACGCGAAGTACGCCGGAACGGAGTTCAAGGTCGAGGCCGAGGAGCTCCTCATCGTCAGCCAGAAGGACATCCTCGCGATCGTCGAGGACTGACGCGGCTGACTGCCGGCACCAACCCGCCGGCACCGCCCGCGCGCTACCCCTGAACGCCACTCCCGGAGGGATCTCAACTTGGCCAAGCAGCTCATCTTCGACGAGACCGCTCGTCGTTCGCTCAAGCGCGGCATCGACCGCCTCGCCGACGCGGTTCGCGTGACGATCGGCCCCAAGGGCCGCAACGTCGTCCTCGACAAGAAGTTCGGCTCCCCGACGATCACCAACGACGGCGTCACGATCGCTCGCGACATCGAGCTCGAGGACCCGTTCGAGAACATGGGCGCGCAGCTCCTCAAGGAGGTCGCGACCAAGACCGACGACGTCGCCGGCGACGGCACCACCACTGCGGTGGTCCTGGGCCAGGCGATGGTCGCCGAGGGCCTGCGGGTCGTCACCGCCGGCGCCAACCCGATGGTCGTCAAGCGCGGCATCGAGACCGCCGTCGCGGCCATCGTGGCCGAGATCAAGCGGACCGCCCGCCCGGTCGAGACCCGCGAGCAGATCGCGGCCGTCGCGGCCATCTCCGCGGCGGATCCCGAGGTCGGCGAGATCATCGCCGAGGTGATGGACAAGGTCGGCAAGGACGGCGTCATCACCGTCGAGGAGGGCCAGTCCCTCGGCCTCGAGAAGGAATACACCGAGGGCATGCAGTTCGACCGAGGCTACATCTCGGCGTACTTCGTGACCAACAGCGACCGGATGGAGGCCGTCCTCGAGAACCCGGTCATCCTCATCACCGACAAGAAGATCAGCGCCGTCCCGGACCTTCTGCCCGGCCTCGAGAAGGCCGTCCAGCAGGGGCGCCCGATGCTGATCATCGCGGAGGACATCGACGGCGAGGCCCTGGCCACGCTGGTCGTGAACAAGCTCCGCGGCACCGTCTCGGTCCTGGCCGTCAAGGCCCCGGGCTTCGGCGATCGCCGCAAGGAGATGCTCCGCGACATCGCGATCCTGACCGGCGGCACCGTCGTCTCCGAGGAGATCGGGCGCAAGCTTGACTCCGTCACCTTCGAGGACCTCGGCAAGGCTCGCCGCGTCGTCGCCACCAAGGACGACACGACGATCATCGACGGCGAAGGGTCCCCGGAGCAGATCAAGGGACGCATGAGCCAGATCAAGGCGCAGATCGAGGACACCACCTCGGACTACGACAAGGAGAAGCTCCAGGAGCGTCTCGCCAAGCTGGCCGGTGGCGTCGCCGTCATCAAGGTCGGTGCGGCGACCGAGGTCGAGCTCAAGGAGAAGAAGCACCGCATCGAGGATGCGCTCTCGACGACCCGAGCGGCCGTCGAGGAGGGCCTCGTCGCCGGCGGCGGCACCACGCTCCTCCAGGCCATCCCCGCGCTTGATGCCATCAAGCTCGAGGGCGACGAGCAGGTCGGCGTGGACATCGTCCGCAAGGCCCTCGAGGCCCCGGCCCGCCAGATCGCCGACAATGCCGGCATGTCCGGCGAGGTCGTCGTGAACGCGGTTCGTGGCCTCCCGATCGGCCACGGCTACGACGCGCTCAAGGGCGAGTACGGCGACATGTTCGAGAAGGGCATCGTCGACGCGGCCAAGGTCACCCGCTCCGCGCTGCAGAACGCTGCGTCCATCGCCGCGATGGTCCTGACGACGGAAACGTTGATCACGGACCTCCCGGAGAAGGACAAGGGCGGCGCCGGTGGCGGCCACGAGCACGGCGGGGGCATGGACTTCTAGTCCGTCGCTCTCGCGAACATCGCGATAACGACGGCCCCCGGAGGCGGTGCCTCCGGGGGCCGTTCTGCGTCTCCCCGCGGGCACTCCTGCGTCTCCCCGTTCGGCCGGATCGTCCACGGGCGTACACTCGGGCGACCTTGAACCCTGCACGGAGCCGCACCTCCTCGCCCTCGCTGCGGCGCCATATGCCGGCCGGCAGCCCTGTCCGGGGAGCCCTCGCGCTCATCGTCCTGCTCCTCGTGGCGACCGGAGCCGGACGGGCGTTCGGGATCGGGCCGCTCTCGGGGACGGTGCCGCCCGACCAGGTCACGGACCCGCGGGAGATCATCGCCCGCTCGCTACAGGCGACGCTCGATGCCGCCTCGGTCCACGTCGGGGGCACGCTCGACGGCACCCTGCCAGGTGCGCTGCTGGGGCGCGATGAGGCTGCGGTGGATCTCGGCGGGACGAGCTTCACCGCCGACCTTCGGCCGCGCGACGCCCGGACGCAGGCCCGCGTCACGTCGCCCGCCCTCGGGGTGGACCTCGAGACGATCACGGTCTGGACCGACGCGTGGTACCGGTCGGGTGGTGGCCCGTGGCAGAAGGTCCCCGTTGGCGAGGCCACGTCCGGCAGCGGCGTCGACGTCAACCCGCTCACGCTCGTGGACCGGATGCGGTCCTACCTTGCGACCAGTGGCCGTGTGCCCGTGCTGACGGAAGTGGCCTGCGCGAGCGCGTCCGGGCGATGCCACGAGGTCCGGCTGGACGCGGGGACCGATCCCGCGGGCGTGCTCACGGCGATGCTGCCCGGCGCGACCGATGGCTCGCTGCCGCCCGTGTCAAGTGTGATCACCCTGCAGACGGATGCCCTGACGCTGCGGCCGGCGTCGCTCGTTGTCGAGGGCGCCTCGCCGGACGGGACGATCGCCCTGGGCCTGGACCTGCTGTTCGGCGCCTGGGATGGCCCCGTCCGGATCGACGAGCCGCCGGCAGACGGCGGCTGAGCCCCGCGAGCCCCGCGACCCCCGGCTGAGCCCCGCGAGCCCCGGCTGAGCCACCCAACCTAGAATGGGCCGGTGAGTCCCACCCCCGCCCGCGAGCCCGCCAGGCGTCGCCGCACGCGCGCCACGGAACCCGACGCCCAGGGCACCTGGCTGGATCCCGGGCCGGCGGTCGCCGACGCGTCGGATCCGTCCAACCCCGGGGCGTCCAACCCCGGGGAGTCCAACCCCGGGGAGTCCAACCCCGGGGCGTCCGATGGGACCGCCCTCCCAGAGGAGCCCGACTGGCTCCGGGACGCACCCCCTGAACCGGAGCTGGTCACCGCGCCCGCGCTGGACCCGGAGGCCGTGACGGCCGCCCTCGAGGCACGCCGCGCCGCGCGCGCCGACGAGATCGTCTCCGACCTCAACCCCGAGCAGGCCCGGGCGGTCACCACGACGGACGGCCCGCTCCTGATCCTGGCCGGCGCGGGCTCCGGCAAGACGCGCGTCGTCGCGCACCGCATCGCCTACCTCATCGGCGTCAAGGCGGTGCAGCCGCGGCGGATCCTTGCCGTCACGTTCACCAACCGCGCCGCCGGGGAGCTCCGGGAGCGGATCATCGCCCTGGTCGGGGAACAGGGCAAGGAGGTGGAGGCCGGCACCTTCCACGCGCTCTGCGCCCGCGTCCTGCGCCGCGACGGCGAGGCGATCGGCCTCGACCGGCGCTTCGTCATCTACGACACGGACGACCAGCAGCAGCTGATGAAGCGGATCCTGGCCGAGGAGGACCTGCCGGCCACCGGCGAGTTCCGCCCCGCCGCGATCCTGGGCGCCATCAGCCGGGCGAAGAACGAGATGCTGGACGAGGTGTTCCTCGCCCAGAACGCCGTCAACCACAAGGAACGGGTCATCGCCAAACTGGCGGCCCGCTACCGGGAGCGCCTCCGCGCCGCGAACGCGCTCGACTTCGACGACCTCCTCCTTCGCGCCGTGGAGCTGTTCGAGGGCGCGCCGGAGGTGCTCGAGAGGTACCAGGCCCGCTGGCGCTACCTCCACGTGGACGAGTACCAGGACACCAACCGGCCCCAGTACCTGTGGGTCCGGGCGCTGGCCGCCGCCCACCGGAACCTGTGCGTGGTGGGAGACGACGACCAGTCGATCTACGGCTGGCGCGGCGCCAACGTCCAGAACATCCTCGACTTCGAGCGCGACTACCCGGACGTCACGGTCGTCAAGCTCGAGCAGAACTACCGGTCCACGCAGCTGATCCTGGACGCGGCGCACGCCGTGGTCTCGCGCAACGAGCGGCGGACGGACAAGAAGCTCTGGACGAACAACCAGGGCGGCGTCCCGATCCAGCGCTTCGAGGCCTACAACGAGGACGAGGAGGCGGAGTGGATCGCCCGCCAGGTCGAAGGGCTGGTGGGCAGCACGGGGCGGAGCTCGCTGCTCACCCGGCGCGCCGACGACGACGAGTCAACCCGGTTCCGGCCCAAGGACGTGGCCGTGATGTACCGGATGAATGCCCAGTCCCGCGCGATCGAGGAGGCGTTCCTCCGCTACGGGATCCGCTACCAGCTGGTCGGCGGCACGCGGTTCTACCAGCGGCGCGAGGTCAAGGACGCGCTGGCCTACCTCCGGGTGCTGCGGTCGGACACGGACGTCGTCTCCTTCGAGCGGATCATCAACGTCCCGGCGCGCGGGGTGGGCGAGAAGAGCATCGAGGCGCTGAGGCGCTACGCGGTCAGGCACGGCGATGACGTCTGGGCCGCGGTCGAGGCCGGAGCGGCGGGCGAGGTCGAGGGGCTGGGGCCGAAGATCCGCGGCGCGCTCGCCGGGTTCGTCGAGCTGGTTCGACGGCTGCGCAGGCGGATCGGGGTGCTGCCGCTGCCGGAGCTCCTGGACGAGATCCTCGAGGCGTCCGGCTACCGGGCGATGCTCGCGGACGGCTCGGAGGAGGGCGAGGACCGATGGGCGAACCTGCTCGAGCTGCGCGAGGTCACCCTCCGCTACGAGGACCTCTCGCCCGACGATGCCCTGGACCGGCTCCTGGAGGAGACCGCCCTGGTCGCGGACCAGGACATGTACGAGGGCGAAGCCGATGCCGTGACGCTCATCACGCTCCACGCGGCGAAGGGCCTGGAGTTCCCGATCGTGTTCATCGCCGGGCTGGAGGAGGGCGTCTTCCCGCACAACCGGGCCCTCGACGACGAGAAGGAGCTGGAGGAGGAGCGGCGCCTCGCGTACGTGGGCATCACGAGGGCCAAGCGGCGGCTGTTCCTCTCGCACGCCTGGCGGCGCGCGACGTGGGGCGGTGGCGGCATGAGCATCCCGTCCCGGTTCCTGCTGGAGATCCCGGCAGAGCTGATGTCCGGGCCGCGGCTGGACCGGGGCGGCGTGGACATGGGCGCGGACCTGGACCCGGACGTCGTCTTCCGTGAGCGCGGGTCGCGGTTCGGGGCCGGCGTGCGGGCGGGGGGCGGTGCCTACCGCCAGGGGAGCGGGCGGCCGGGTGCGCCGCAGGCGGGCGAGACCTTCCGGCCCACACGGGATCTGGGGGCAAAGCGCGAGGCGTTTGCCGCGGGCGCGCCGTCGGGGTCGCTCGGGCCGCAGCCGCGTGCCAGCGGCGCGGGTGGCGGTGGTGGTGCCGGTGCGGGCAGCGTGGGTGCGGGTGAAAGCGCCGGTGCGGGCAGCGTGGGTGCGGGTGAAAGCGCCGTCCCGCCGCGACCGATCGTGCCGGGCGAGCGCCGCTACCGGGACGGGGACCGCGTCCGCCACGCACGCTGGGGCGACGGGATCGTGATCAGCTCGAAGCTTACCCGGGACGACGAAGAGGTCATGGTCGCCTTCCGGGACCCGACCGTCGGCCGCAAGACGATGCTGGCCAGCCTCGCGAACCTGGAGGTCATCGGCTGACGTCGCGCCCGGATCCGGGAGCCCCGCGCCCGCTGCCCCGCGCCGAAGCTGCCCCGCGCCCTCGTGAGCGTTTCATGTGCAGGTTCAGCGTTGACCGACCCCATAGGCGTCCGGTGGTCACCCGGCAGGCGGCCATGGGCGCCCGCATGATCGCCGCAAGTGCATCGAGGCGCTCTGGTGGCTGAAGATGTGCTCGCCCACCGGTCCGTCGCCGGCAGGCCGGGCAGTGGGCGTTGGCTTCCCCAGCGGCTGCACATGAAACGATCACGGCCCCGGCTCGCGGTCTACATTTCGCCGCCGCGAACGGCTCCAACTCTCCGGGGGCGCCGCCCGCGCAGGACGAGGCGTACGGTAGCGAGACGAGGGATGGAGCCGCGCAGCAGGCCCGGCATCCATGCATGCCCGCCAAGCTGGGGCCTATGCTGCGGACGATGACCAACCAGCCGCCCCACGCGCCCGCCTACCCGCCCCTCCCCTCTGTTCCCGTCGACCTGGCGGCCCTGGTCGCCACCACGGACTTCGAGACACCGGCGGCCGAGCGCCTCCATCCCCTGGCCCGCGCGTACATCGAGGGCGGTTCTTTCGCCGAGCAGACCCTGCGTGACAACCTCGCGATCTGGGATCGCTACCGGCTGCGGCCCCGCGTCCTGGCGGACGTCGCCTCGATCGACCTGACGACCACCGTCCTCGGCCGGCCGACGGCCCTGCCCGTTGGCGTGGCGCCGGCCGCGCTCCACGGCCTCGCGCACCCCGACGGCGAGCTGGCGACCGCACGGGCTGCCGCCAACGCCGGCGCGATCAACGTCCTGTCCACGATGTCGTCCCACTCCATCGAAGCCGTCGCG
>DATCGK010000533.1:0-2615 GCA_036508975.1 Candidatus Limnocylindrales bacterium | reverse complement strand
CATGACCATCCTGATCTTCATGATCGTGATCATGTACGGAAACTGGATCGCGATGAGCGTTGTGGAGGAGAAGTCCTCCCGCGTCATGGAGGTGGTCCTCAATGCGGCAACGCCGCTCCAGCTCCTGGCCGGCAAGGTGTTTGGCGTGGGCGCCGTCGCCTGCACCCAGTACGCGGCGGTCGTGCTCGGGGGAGGGGCGGCCCTGCTTCTCCAGGGCACCGTGGCGCAGCTCGTCCTGGGCACCGGGGGCGGCGCGGTGGACCTCCCCCAGGGGCTGACACCCGCGCTGCTGCTCGCGTTCGGCGTCTACGGTCTGCTCGGGTTCCTGCTGTACGCGACGCTGTTCGCCGCGGCCGGGTCGCTCGTCAGCCGCCAGGAGGACGTCAATGCCGCGGTCATGCCGCTGACGCTGCTCTCGACCGCGGGCTACATGATCGGCGTCTACGCCGCGATGGGGCTGATCGACATCCGGGCCGGCTGGGTCGTCGGCCTGACGATGGTCCCCTTCCTGGCGCCGTTCATGATGCTCGGCCGGATCTCGATCGGGGCGGCGTTGCCGTGGGAGATCGTCCTCTCGCTGGTGCTGCTGGTCGCGATGCTCGCCGTGGCGCTGTGGGTCGCGGCGCGGATCTACGCGGTCGGGGTGCTGCTCTACGGATCGCGCCCGGGAGCGCGGGTGGTCTGGCGCCTCCTGCGCGAGGGAATGTAGGCGGCGCCCGTCCGCGGCACCACCGCCTCGCCCGCCGCTGGCCGGGCTTCGCGAGACGCTCAGAACGGCTCGGAGCTCAAGGTCTTCTCGTGCCGGACGCCCGGCGCCCACGGGACGACCATCCGCCGCAGCGCTCCCACCGCCCAGTACAGGATCAGCGACAGCGCCGACGTCACGACCACGGCCGCGAACACCAGGTCCGTGCGGAACGCGTTCGCCGAGATCTGCATCCAGATCCCCAGCCCCTCGCGCGCCCCGACGTACTCGCCGAAGACCGCCCCGATCACCGCGTACACCACCGAGATCCGCAACCCCGTGAACAGGTTCGGCAGCGCGGACGGCCAGCGGAGGAACCGGAACGCCTGCCCGTCGGTTGCCCCGTAGGAGCGCATCAGGTCGGAGGGCTCGGGCTGCACCGCGCCGAACCCATCCAGCAGCGCGACGACGATCGGGAAGAACGTCACCAGCACCACGACCAGGACCTTCGGGGCCAGCCCGAACCCGAACCAGAGCAGGAACAGCGGCGCGAGCGCGACGATCGGGATCGTCTGGGAGGTGACGAGGATCGGTTCCACGGCCCGCCGCACCACCGGCGTCCGGTCCATCGCCACCGCCGCGGCCACGGCCAGCACCGCAGCGAGCAGGAACCCCACCACGGTCTCGATCAGCGTGGGGATCGTGTGGCGGATGGCGTCGGCGCGGTACTCCCAGAGCGACTGCAGGATCCGCACGGGCCCCGGCAGCACCATTGGGCTGACCCCCGCCACGCGCACGTAGGCCTCCCACCCCAACAGGAGCAGGGCGATGAGCGCGATCGACGGGAGCCGGGCCTTCACGGCCGGCCAGCCTCGCGGCGGCGCCCGCCGCTCACGGCAGGAACTCGTTCGTGAACAGGGCGGCGTAGTCCGGCGGCGCCGTCAGCGCGGCCCCCTGCGCATCGACCAGCAGCCCCTGCTGGTACAGGAACCCCGAGTACCCGCTCCACTTCTCCAGCGTCTGAGTGCCGACGCCGTTGTGCAGGTCCATGAACAGGTTCTGCTCGGCCAGGTAGGTCGCGGAGGCCTTCGGCAGGTCCGGGTTCGCATCGAAGACGCCCGGGTTGGACGAGATCAGGATCGCCGCGGCCTCGTCGGGGTGGAGCGCCGCGAACCCGAACCCGCGCGCCGTCGCCGTCACGAACGCCTTCGCGGCCGCAGGATCCTTGGCCAGCCAGTCGCGGTCACAGGCCAGCACCACCTGGTAGAAGTCGGGGAACCCGTAGTCGGTGAAACGGAAGGTCCGCAGGTCGACACCGCGCTGGGCCGCCTCGATGCCCTCCCAGGCCGCGAACGTGATGACGAAGTCGGCACGCTTGGCGTACAGCGCCTCGTAGGCCGCCGTGTCCAGCGTGACGGTGTCGAACGTCCCGGTGCCGCCGTCGGCGCGGATGACGGACTGCAGGGTCGGCACCTCGTTCGGGTAGCCGAAGCCGGCATAGGTCTTGCCGTCGAGCTGCCTCGGGCGCGTGATGGTCGAGTCCGCCAGCACCGCGATGTCCTGCGCCGTGTGCTGGAGGATCGCCATGACCGAGACGATCGGCGCGCCGGCCGCGACCGCGAACGTCATCGAGTCCTGGAAGCTGATCCCGCACTCCGCCTGGTGCGCAGCGAGGATCGCCTCGGGCGCGGTGCCGCCGTACGGGAGGATGTCCAGGGCGATGCCGGCCTCCGCGTACCAGCCCTTCGCCTGTGCCACGTAGAAGCCGAGGTGGTTGGTGTTCGGGGTCCAGTCAAGGGCGAGGCGGACGGTCACCGGGGCGGCCGGCGAGGCGGTTGCGACGGCCGACGGTGTGGCCGCCGACGAGGCGGTTGCGGCGGTCGACGGGACTGCGACCGACGAGGGTGACGAGGACGGCGTGGGAGTCGGG
>DATCGK010000532.1:0-4848 GCA_036508975.1 Candidatus Limnocylindrales bacterium | reverse complement strand
TCGTGTCCGTCCCCAGGCAGGCCGTGTTCGCCGTCGCGAAGAAGTCCATGAATGCGTTGAAGTTGTCCGTGCACGGCGAGACCGCGTTGTTGGTGCCGGGCGCCTTGATGTAGCGGCGGACGGCGATCGGCAGCAGGTTGCCGTCGAACTTGACTCTCGCCTGGGCGACGATCATGTTCGTGTCGAGCCCGACGATCCGGCCGAAGGTGTAGGGGATCGTGTTGCGCACCGCAACGCGCACTGACCCGTCGGAGAACGCGGCCTCACCGGGCAACAGGATCCCCGAGAGGAGGTGCGTCGCCTCGCCGGCGTGCCCGGATTCGTAGACCTCGTTCCCGTCGCCGGGCGGGAGCGGGGGGACGATCCCGTTGGGCGGGACGCTGAAGTTGCGGGACAGCACGGCCAGCGCCTCCGTGCGGGCCTCGCTGTCGGACCCGCCCCGGGTCAGCACGTTGCCGGCCGCGAGGGCGGCGGCGTCCGCGGCGTTCTGCAGGAACCTGCGCTCCGAGTAGAAGCGCCCCATGTCGATGGCCAACCCTGCCGCGGCCATGAGGGCGACCAGCGACAGCGCGAAGATCACCAGGACCTGGCCGCGGTCACGAGGATGGGCAAGTGCCCGCCACATGGCGTTCATCGGCTAGTTGACGACCATGGTGACTTCGCCGGTGAGCGGCAGCCGGCCCCCCGCGTCGTGGGGGAGCAGGTCGCTGATCATGGGGATGATGATGTCCTGGTGGTACGTGGCCCGGACCGTCACGCGATAGCCCTGGCGTGGGTCGTTCGCGGTCACGCTGCCAGGGTCGTACGTGATCGTGATGTCGCCGTCCACGAAGGTCGTGATGGTGCCGTTGATCGAGGACGTCCATGTCGTGCCGTTCGCGAAGTTGGGCGCTGTCTTGGACAGCCCGTTGAGGGAGGCGAGCAGCGACGCCTTGATCTCGTCGTTGCGGGCGGTGTCGTTCTCGGTCGCCGTCATGGCCCCGTGTGTGTCCTTGACCTGGAATACGTAGATCGAGCCGGACCGGGCGGCCTCGCGGGCGGCGCTGGTGACCGTGATGTACGTGTTGAAGATGAACCCGAACTGCACAATGCCCAGCAGCAACAGGAGGAGCGGCGTCAGGACCAGGGCGAACTCGACGAGGCCCTGACCCTCCTCGGCGCGCCGGCGGTGCAGCACGAGGCCGCGGCGCGCAGGGGCGCATGCGGGCCGTGGCGAGCAGGGCTGGGTCGTGGTCATCGGGGGCGTGTCGGACTCCGGGCTGGTTGGCAGTTGAAGTGTTGACGTGGGGGTCCGGTGGCGCCATGGGTCGTTGGTCACGGTGCCGCCACGCCTTCCGTTCGGTCGGCCACCTGTCGAACTGATGTTCGATATCGAGCGTGGACACCGTGGTAGGATCCGACCGTGCCGGACTTCCGCCTTGTTGCCCCGTTCGAGCCCACCGGCGACCAGCCGCAGGCCATCGATCGCCTCGTGGACGGGCTGGGCCGCGGCCTGCGCCACCAGACGCTGCTGGGTGTCACGGGCAGCGGAAAGACGTACACGATGGCCCAGACCATCGTCCGCCACGGCAAGCCGACGCTGGTCCTGGCCCACAACAAGACGCTGGCTGCCCAGCTGTACTCGGAGTTCCGGGAGTTCTTCCCGGACAACGCCGTCGAGTACTTCGTCAGCTACTTCGACTACTACCAGCCCGAGGCGTACCTCCCGCGCTCGGACACGTACATCGAGAAGGACAGCAGCCGGAACGAGGAGATCGACCGACTCCGCCACGCCGCCACGCATGCTCTGTTCGAGCGGCGGGACGTGATCATCGTGGCGTCGGTGTCGTGCATCTACGGCCTGGGCGCGCCGGTTGACTATGGCGCCACCGTGCTCCGGCTCCGCGTCGGCGGGCAGTACCGGCGGGACGCCGTGCTGCGCCACCTGGTGGACCTCCAGTACCAGCGCAACGACGCGTCGCTCACCCGGGCGAAGTTCCGCGTCCGCGGCGACACCCTGGAGATCGGGCCGGCCTCGTCCGAGATCATCGTCCGGGTGGAGTTCTTCGGCGACGAGGTCGAGCGGATCACGGAGCTGGACCCGCTGACGGGGGAGCTCCTGGCCGAGCGCAAGGAGCTCAACGTCTTCCCGGCCACGCACTTCGTGACGCCGAAGGACAAGCTCGGTCAGGCCGTGCTCGACATCGAGGCGGAGATGGAGCTGCGCGTCGGCCAGATGGAGGCGGAGGGCAGGGCGCTCGAGGCGGCGCGTCTCCGCCAGCGGACCACGTTCGACATGGAGATGCTGCGGGAGCTCGGCTACTGCAGCGGCGTGGAGAACTACTCGCGGCACCTGTCCCAGCGTGAGCCCGGTTCGCGGCCGTGGACGCTGCTCGACTACTTCCCGCCGGACTGGCTGCTGATGGTGGACGAGTCGCACATGACCATCCCCCAGGTGGTCGGCATGTACAAGAACGACCGGACCCGCAAGGAGATCCTGGTCGACTTCGGCTTCCGCCTCCCGTCCGCTCTCGACAACCGGCCGCTGACCTTCGAGGAGTTCGAGGCGCACGTCAACCAGACGATCTACGTCTCGGCGACGCCCGGCCCATACGAGCGCGAGAAGAGCGAGCGGGTCGTGGAGCAGTTGGTGCGGCCCACCGGGATCATCGACCCGCCGATCACCGTTCGCCCGACGGAGGGCCAGATCGACGACCTGCTGGAGGAGATCCGGGGCCGCGTCGAGCGCGGCGAGCGAACGCTGGTGACGACGCTGACCAAGAAGATGGCCGAGGACCTCGCGGACTACCTCAAGGAGCTGGGCATCAAGGTCCAGTACCTCCACAGCGAGGTGGACACGCTGGAGCGGGTCGCGATCCTCCGGGACCTGCGCCTCGGTGTCTACGACGTGCTGGTGGGCATCAACCTGCTGCGCGAGGGACTGGACCTGCCCGAAGTCACGCTGGTCGCGATCCTGGACGCGGACAAGGAGGGGTTCCTCCGCAGCGCCTGGTCGCTGATCCAGATGATCGGCCGGGCCGCCCGCAACACGGCGGGAGAGGTGGTGATGTACGCGGATCGGGTCACGGACTCGATGCGGATCGCCATCGACGAGACGAACCGGCGCCGCGAGGCGCAGACCCGGTACAACGTCGAGCACGGCATCGAGCCTGCCACGATCATCAAGGGCATCCACGACATCAACGACCGGCTGCGGGCCGTGGCCGAGAACACGGTCATGTACAGCTCCGAGCGACGTGGCCAGCAGTTGGCCGCAGCGGACAAGGCCGAGGTGGAGCGCCTCGTCGCGAAGATGGAGGCCGAGATGAAGGCGGCCGCCAAGCAGCTGGAGTTCGAGCGGGCCGCCGCGCTGCGGGACGAGATCCAGCAGATCCGGCTGCGGGTCCTGGAGCAGGACGCCTCCGTGATGGTCGCGCGGGCGGCGGAGCGGGCCGCGAAGGAGGCGCTGCTGCCGGCCAAGGAGCGGGGCGCCGCCCAGCGCGCGGCGCGGGAGAAAGGCGTGGGGTCCTTCGAGGTGACCGAGGTCCGGGTGCTCGGCGCGGGCGAGGAGCCGGGCGTCGACGAGGCAGACGCGTCCGGCGTGGCCACGGACCTGTTCCCCGGGATCCGGGACGAGCACGACGACGAGGATGCCGCGGGCTGGCAGGCCAGGTGGCTGGACCGGCCCACGTGGGACCACACGGTGACGCCGAACATCAAGCGCCGGACCGGCCAGCGTCCGAACCGGCGCACCCGCGGCTACTGAGGGAAGCCCGCATGACCGCGACCACCGAACCCTCCAGCTTCGCGCCGCTCCGCGTCCGGCTGGAGCCCGGGTACGGCGGTGGTCGGGTGGGCGCGTGGGCGGTGGACATTCCCGGCGCGTTCGGGTCCGCCCGGACCCCGGAGCGGGCGCTCACGGCGGCGCTGAGCGCTGCCGCGCGGGTGCGCGAATGGCTGGCCCTCCACGGCGAGGTCCTGGACCTGCCCGCGATCCGGGGGTTCGAGACGCTGGGCGAGGTGCCCGCGATCCGGGAGCCGGACGGCTACGAGGTCAACGCGACCTTCCCGGAGGATCGTCGCGCGGTGGAGGCCGACGCGGCCGAGGCCGTGATCCGGCGGCTAGGGTGGGGTCGCGAGGACCTCCTGGCCGTCGCCGGACGCATCCGGGCTCACGAGGCGGCGCATGGACCGCTGCCGACCGACACCGCGGGCGGGGAGTGGGACGCGGAGACGGTGCTGCGCCACCTCGCCACCGCCGAGGCGTGGCTCATCGGGCGCCTGGATCCGTCGGCCCGGTACGAGGGCCCACTGCGGGATACGCCCGTCGATGCCGCGCTGGCCGGGGTGCGGGAGTGGCTGGTGGACCAGCTGCGGGCGCGGGCCGCGGACGACGCCGGCGCCGTGATTGCGGACCGCCACGGAGAGACGTGGACGCTGGCCAAGGTGCTGCGGCGGCTGCAGTACCACGCCTTCGACCATCTCTGGGAGCTGGACCGCCGGCTCTGCCGGGCCGATGGGACCGCCGAAAGGGTTGAGGTCACCCTGGACCGGCGGCCCTCCGGCGTCGAGGCGGCGGCGCTCCTCCACGCCGTCGGCTGGGACGCACGCGCGAGTGACCCCGAGCTCGTGGGGCGTGCGATCGATGGATCCGGCGAGGTGGCGTCCGCCCGGGACGGGGATCGGCTGGTGGGGATCGCGCGCTCGATGACGGACGGCGCCCTGAATGCGGTGATCGCCATGGTCGTGGTCCACCCCCGGTACCAGGGCCTCGGGGTGGGGGAGCGGCTGATGCACGCGCTGATCGACGGCCGGGACGACGTCCGCTTCGCGCTGTCGGCGGCGTCCGGTGTTGACGAGTGGTACCGG
>DATCGK010000531.1:0-2346 GCA_036508975.1 Candidatus Limnocylindrales bacterium | reverse complement strand
GTCGGGCGCGAGCGCGATCGTCGTCCGCCGCTAGCCCGATCGTCGTCGGGCGCGAGCGCGATCGTCGTCCGCCGCTAGCCTGATCGGCGTCGCCCGGATGGCCGCAGGCTGGAACGTCCAGCCCGGTCCCGGCCCCCGCCCCGGTATCGTGGCCGGGTGACCAGGACGACCGCCATCGACCCCATCGCGATGCTCGCGCTCGAGCGGCACGAGACGTACGCGCATGCCATCCCCAACCGGCAGGTGCGGGACCTCGGGGATTCGCTGGTGCTGTACGACCCCCGGGACCCCGATCCGTTCTGGAACCGGATGGCCCGCGTGCGGTGGCCCTCGGAGGCCGACGCCTTCGACCGGCGGCTGACCGAGTCGATCGCCGTGTTCATGGTGCTGGGCCGGCGGCCCCACGTGTGGCCGTCGCCGGTCCACGCGGAGCCGGTGGATCTCGCCGGGCGGCTGGCCGCGAACGGCTTCTGCGATGTCGGGGGCGGGCACCTGATGGTCCTCCGCGACCGGGATGCCTGCGCACCGGTGAGGCCCGGCGAGCCGGACGCCGGCGTGACGCTCCAGGCGATCTCCCATTCGACGGACGCCGGGCCGTCCGACCCGGAGGCCATGGCCGGGGTGCTGGCCTCGTCATTCGGCGCGTCGCCGGACCGAGGCCCGGAGCTGGCCGCCGACCTGCGGCTCACGTTGGACGACCCCCGGATCGTGCTGGTGATCGCCCGCGTCGACGGCGTGCCGGCCGCGGTCGCGAAGGCAACGTCCTTTGACGGGCACACCTACCTGTCGTCGATCGGGACGCTGCCCGGGTTCCGGGGCCGCGGCCTGGCGGGCCTCGTGACCCGGCACGCGGTTGCTGCGGCCGGGACCACCGCCGGCGACACGGTGTACCTGGGCGTGTTCAGCGGCAACGCGCCGGCGCTGAACCTGTACCAGCGGCTCGGTTTCGCATCGATCGGCGAATCGCCGGACCTCCTGCTCGAATGACGGGCCGGATCGCGTGATCCCATGACGGCCTGGGCGAGGCTCACGTGGCAGACGGCCGACCCCGCCGCGCTCGCCGCCGACCTCGAGCATCGTCTCGGGGCGTCCGCGCAGGCGCACGAGATGCTCACCGGGGTCCGGGTTCTTCACCTCGGCGACACGGACCTCGAGCTGGTGCCCTGGCGGCGAGAGGCCTCCGATGACGAGCCGCACGCCGGCGGGCGACTGGTCTTCGAGCCGGTCGAGCTCCTGGCCGGCATCGACGACGCGGCCGGCGCAGGTGCGGGCGGCATCGGCGACGGGATCCCCGATGGTGAGGGCGCTCGCGGCGGCAGCGTGATCCGGGCGACTCCGACGATCCGCCTGGCGGGAGTCGGCTGGGCCACGGTTGAGCTCGACCGCGCGGAGGCGGAGCTGGACCCATGGCTGGCACCCGCGGAGATCGCGGGTGATGGCGTCGAGCCCCACCTGGGGGCGCGGACGCGCACGCGCCGCTCGCAGGGGCTGCCCGGGCGGGTGCTGGTCCTGGCCGAGCCCGTGACCGAGGGACGTCTCGCCGCCTCGCTGGCCCGTGACGGCGAGGGCCCCTGTGCGCTCTACCTGGAGCCCCCGGAAGGGCTGGAGGCCTGGTTGGCGGCGGCCGTGCTCCGCGGCGTCGGGGTGTCGGCCATCCGGTCGGGCCCGCTTGGGCCATCGGTGGTCCTCGCCGGCATGCCGCCGGGGCCCCACCTGGTCGTTGTCGCGCATCCCGGGGTATGAGCGCGGCTCGTCACCGGTCCCTCCCGGCGGTACCATCGCGCCATGAACGACGCTGCCGCTGTCACCGTTCGCGCCGCCACGGTGTCCGATGCCGATCGGCTGGCCACGCTGCTTACCGACGAGGGCTATCCGGCCGGGGCGAGCGACCTCGCCGCGCGGATCGACCGCTTCTCCGGTCCCGATTCGCATGTCCTCGTGGCGGAGGCCGGGGAGGAGGTCATCGGCTTCATCGCGTTCCACCTGCTGCCCAGGTTCGAGACCGATGAACGCTTCGCCCGGATCGTCGCGCTCGTCGTGGATCCGGGTGTCCGGGCGCGGGGGATCGGGCGCCGCCTCATGACCGAGGCGGAGGTCGTGTGCAAGGCCGAAGGCGCCAGCTTCCTGGAGATCACCGCCGGCCACCACCGGCCGGATGCCCGGAAGCTGTTCGAATCGCTCGGGTACGACGCAGGCGTCGCGGCCTACCTGCGCAAACGCCCCTGACCCGCTGGGTCACTCCCGCACCCCCTCTCGCCACCCGGTCCTGATGTTTCCGCGCCTCCGCCTCCGCGACGAGGTCGCCGCCCTCCTGGACCTGCCGTGGGAGAAGCCGCTCGATCGCTG
>DATCGK010000530.1:0-2019 GCA_036508975.1 Candidatus Limnocylindrales bacterium | reverse complement strand
GGCTCGTGTACGGGGGGAGCGTCGAAGGTGCGGGCTGCAACTGGGCCTCCTAGTCGGGTCACGGGCGTCGGCGCACGGCTCACTGGCCGGAAGGAGCGGGCGCCAACCCCTCGCGGAGCCGTACCACCCTGACCTCCAGCCGAGTGGCCGGCGGCCCGTCAATGCCTCCCGTCGGAGCGGAGAGTGCATGCCAAGTAGCCCAGGATGGCTGTGCCGCATGGCACCTAATGGGGGCCATTCGGCAGGGGTTCGCCGTATGACACCCGCCGCGCCGCACGAATCTGACCGCCGCGCCTCCGTCAGACCCGACCGCGGATGGACGGAGGGGACCGGGTGCCCTGCTCACACGCTCGGCGGCGCCCCTCGCCACGATGGCAACTTCGTGTTCGTCGGAAGCTCGGTCGTCGCGGGGGGCCCATGGCCACAGCGATGGATCGCGCTTGGACCAGATTTCTTCCTGCCCCGCGCTGTGGGCCACCTTGGCTTGACACGCGCGCCAGGAGGTCCACCGTAGGCAGGGCCGAGCGATCCAATCGAGCCAGCTGGGGGTGGCGGCGATGACGATGGCCGTTGGGGCCCAGGGAGTCAGCAGATGTCGGCGACGCCCGCGGAGTTGCTCGCCGCGTGGCGTGCCGCCGAGCGCCGCTACGCCCAGGCAGCCTCCGGCTCCCCCGAGGCCGTCGTGCTGCACGCAGAGATGCGCCGACTGATGGACGAGTATGAGTGGGCCGTCCGGGGCCGGGTCGGCCGGCGCCCCGAGGGACCCGCTCGCCGCCGGGAAGCGCAGGACGGGCCGGATGGCTGATCGAGGCCCCCAGTACGAGGATCGACCGGGCGTTGCGGCGGCCCACCATCGCCGGCTGCGCGGTGCCGAAACCGGACCGCAGAGGAGGTGCCACCATGGCAGCACAGGTCGGAGACCGGATCATCGTCGAGTCGCAGAAAGTCGGCCGCGCGGCCCGGGAGGGCGAGATCCTCGAGATCATCGAGGCGTCCTATGGGACCCGCTACCGGGTCCGCTGGGACGACGGCCAGGAGAGCACGATCCGGCCCGCCGCCGGCAGCGCCCGAACGACCCCACTTGCGGAGCGGCATCAGGTCGAGACGCCCGGTCCGGAAGCGGGACCGATCCGGCGCAGAGGCGCCGGACGAACGCGGAAGGGCTCCTGACGACGCGGAAGGCGTCTGCGGGGTCCCCTCTTGGGGGTGCCTCCCCCAACTGCGGGTCGTGCCGTCCGGTCGTCGCTCGCGAGGAGGGCAAGTTGTCCCCGCCACGATCGCGGACGAAGCGCGGCCCATCGTGGGGTCGTGGTCCGTCGATCTGGCCGGCCTTGGGACCGGATCCTCGCCCGCCGCGGAGCGGGGCTCGCGCACTGTACCGCTGGCGACGGTAACGCTGCGTGCCGCAAGGCCTCCTCCGCCCAACACGACGGCAAGATCGTGCGCGTCGTACGTCGAGCCGGGCGATAGCCCGAATCGCCGCCGCTGCTCTCCCCGGACTACGAACCTACCGGGTCGAAGATGCGATCCCAGACGGCCAGATCCTCCGGGTAGAACCAGCGCTCGACCTGGCGCCCGTCGCGGTAGTGGAAGATGCTCACGACCCGCGTCTCGATGTCGACGCCAGGTCTTCGAGCGCCCATGTAGCTGAGGGCGCAGACGTGCTCATCGTTGCCAAACACGTCGTGCTCTCTGAGCACGAACCCGACCTCGGCGAGAGCACCCAGCCATGCGAGCAGGTCGTCCCGGCCACGGATCTCCCCGGCACGCGGGTGATGGCCGGGCACGTGCCAGACCACGTCTTCATCGACGAGGGCCTCGATCGCCCGGAGGTCCCTCGCGCGAAACGCATCGGCCGCCTTCCGATAGGCCACCGCATTCGGATGCTCTGCGTTCATGGATCACCCTCGCCATCGACGGGGGGCGCCGGGAGCGGTCGGGCTGGCCTCAGCCACCCATACACCTACCGGCCCTGAGACAGGAGGGGCGTACTGTCGGGCGCGGGCGTCGAGGTGGGCG
>DATCGK010000529.1:0-9942 GCA_036508975.1 Candidatus Limnocylindrales bacterium | reverse complement strand
CATCCACATCCCGAGATCCGGATCCGCGAGCGGACGTCGTGGAGCTGCCACCACGGCGTGCTGCGCTGGTCGGGCGAGTGCCCCGACGCCGCGGACGGCCGCTGGAAGGGACCCCTGCGCAGCGCGCTGGAGCGGCTCGCCGGGGGGATCGACGCGATGACGGAGGCGCTGGCCCGGGAGCTCCCCGGCCTCGACGACGTCTGGGACGCGAGGAACCGCTACGTGGACGTGATCCTGGGTGTCACGACACCGGCGGCGTTCGCGGGGGCGGAGCTGGGGCCCGGAGCCGGCACGGCAGACCGGCTCCGCTTGCTGGGGCTGATGGAGGCCCAGCGCTGGCGCCTAGGGATGTTCGCCTCCTGCGGCTGGTTCTGGGACGACCCTTCTCGCCCCGAGACGCGCCACGTGCTCCAGGCGGCGGCGCGTGCGGTCCGCCTCGTGGATAAGCACGCCGGCACCAATCTCGAGCGTCGCCTGGTAGCCGACCTACGCCTCTTCGAGTCGCCCGCCCTGGGGATCGATGGGGCGACGATCTACCACCAGGCGCTCGGTCAGGCCGGCCAGCCTCCGCCGCGGGTCGAGGACTGAGTCACCGCCTGACAACGGCCCTTAAACCCTTGACCCCCGGGGTTGCCGGGGGTCAAGGGAGGAGCGCCGGAAGGAGGGGAGGGTTCGGCGCCCCGGGGCGTGCGAAGATCAGGTCAGTTCATGACCACGGGGTAGGCCGGACGGTGCGGATCATCCGAAAGATCCCGGGAATCGACCCCCAACTCGCTTGCCGTTACGGCAAGGATGCCGAAGACCATCGCGATCAGCGAGAAGAAGAGGATTTCCATGGGACCGCTCGTTTCTGGGTGTTCGTGCAATTGATATAGTCAACTAGGCCAAGTCGAACAATAGTTGGACTACTCATCTATGTCAAGTAGCCGGAACGGCCCCCTCCTTCCCGCCGAACGGCCAGTCGAGCGGCCAGTCGAGCGGCCCGTCGTCACGGGACCCGGGCCGGCCGGAGGGCACGAGCTTGACATCGAGCGCGATTCCGACGTTCCGATCTCCACCCAGATCTTCTGGCAGCTGTCCTACCAGATCGAGTCCGCCCGGCTACAGCCGGGTACCCGCCTGCCGCCGGTCCGGGAGCTGGGTGCGGCGCTGCGCGTCAACCCCAACACGGTGCGCGCCGTCTACCGGAGGCTCGCCGACGCGGGCTACGTCGTCGGGCGACACGGGGCGGGGACGCGGGTCGTGGACCGGCCACCGGTCCGGCGGGGCGGGCAGGCCCTGGCCGGGATCGTTGCGGAGACGCTCCGGCGCGCCGCCCAGCTGGGGTTCACCCCGGACGAGGTGTCCCAGGCCATGTTCACCGCCGCCACCGATCGCAAGCGACCGGGGCCCCACGTCCGCGTGCTGTTCGCCGAGTGCACCACCGCCGACGCCAAGGTGGACGCGGAACGGATCACCGAGGCATTCCCCGAGCGGATCGAGGTCATCCCGGTGCTCCTGGACGAGCTGCCCGAGCGCCTGGATCGCTACCACTACGACCTGGTGGCGACCACCACGTTCCATGCCGACGAGGCGCAGGCATATGTCGCCGGGCGCGTGCCGGTGGTGGCGATGCTCGCGGGACCCGGCTACATGTCGCTCGTCCACGAGATCACGGTGCTGCCGCCCGGCTCCCACGTGGGCGTCGTCTGCGGGTCGCAGCGCGGCGTGGAGAACATCGCCGAGGCCCTGTCGCTGGCGGGTGCGTCCGGCGTGGAGATCATCTCGGCCGTCGCCCACACGGAGCCCGAACTGGACCAGGTCGACCGGGAGGCGGACCTGATCCTCCTCTCCCGCGAGGCCATGGCCCTGGGCCTCGAGTCACGGTTCGAGCGCCCGGAGCGACTCCGTGAGTGGACGTACGAGTTCGACCCGGCCGCCTTCGAGCTGCTCCGGCGCGCGATCGAGCGCGTGGGGGCGGGTCCGGGTGATGCGGTTGGCCCGGGTGTTGGCGCGGGGGATGAGCCCGCACCGGAGTCCGACGCAGGCTGACACCTCGCCATTCGCCGGCCGGCGCAGGGGCGCAGGGGCGCAGGGGCGCACGGGTGCACGGGCCGAGGCAACACGCGGGACTCGTCCGACGGTCGCATGAAGGTGCGAAACTGGGTGTATGCGAGCCCTGCCCATCTCGCGCACCGCACGCCGGCGCTTCCGTCTGGATGACGCCGCGCCGGCCGCGCCGACCCCCGCCCAGACGCGAGCGGCGCCGCGTCTCGCCGCGAACCTCCCGGCCGCGCGCCGGGTTGCCGCGGCGGTCAACGCCACGCGACGGGCCGGCGAGCCCAGCGCCCAGGCGGGTGAGCTGGCCGCCCTGGAGCTCCTCCACGAGATCTTCCACCTGCTGGTCGAGCGGGCCGGGGAGCTGGAGCCGGCGGCCACGATGTCGGCCACGACCAAGGCCGTGGAGGACGAGGTTGGCGAGCCGGAGCTGGACGAGCTGCTGGAGGCGGTCGGCGGCGAGTTCCCCGACGTGGACGGCACGTCGGAACCGGTGCGCCTGGAGGAGCTGCTGCTCGTCCGAATCGCGAACGAGAACCCGGCGGCACGCCCGCTCCGGGACCTGATCGACGACTCCCCGCTCCCCCCGGAGGAGCGCGCTGCCGCGATGGCCTCGCTGGAGGCCTACCACGCGGCCCTCTCCCCCATCGGGCCCAACGGTGAAACCCTGGTGGAGCTGCTGCGGGCCCCGGCGCGCGCCCATCCTACGTCGCTCGCCGGCCAGCTCCGGTACGTCCGGGAGCAGTGGTCGTCTCTCCTGGGTGCGGCGCTGGAGGCACTCCTCGACCGGCTCCTGCTGACCATCGACGTCATCTCGGAGGAGGAGCGCGGGCTCCACCTGCGGTTCGGTGGCGGCGGGGACGGCGGCCTGGGCGGCGGGCACGGGGAGGCGCCGGACCTGACCGGCCTGGACGCCGAGCCCGAGCGCTTCTCCAGCGATTCCGCCTGGATGCCGCGGCTGGTCCTCATCGCCAAGAGCACCCACGTCTGGCTGGACCAGCTGTCGCGACGGTACGGCCGCGAGATCCGGACCCTGGACGCGATCCCGGACGAGGAGCTGGACCGGCTCGCCCGCTGGGGGATCACCGGCCTGTGGCTGATCGGCATCTGGGAGCGCTCCAGGGCGTCGCAGCGCATCAAGGTCTGGCGCGGCAACCCGGAGGCGGCGGCATCGGCGTACTCGCTCGACGACTACGTCATCGCCAACGACCTCGGTGGCGAGCCCGCGTGGGCGAACCTGCGCCACCGAGCCTGGGCCCGCGGCGTCCGCCTCGCGTCCGACATGGTCCCCAACCACATGGGCCTCGACTCCCGCTGGGTCATCGAGCACCCGGAGTGGTTCCTGTCCACCCCGGAGCCGCCCTACCCCGCGTACACGTTCGGTGGCCAGAACCTGGCCGAGCACGACCGGGTGGAGGTGCGCCTCGAGGACCACTACTGGGACAACAGCGATGCGGCCGTCAGCTTCGAGTGGCGCGACCGGCAGAGCGGCGAGCGGCGGTACATCTACCACGGCAACGACGGCACCAGCTTCCCCTGGAACGACACCGCACAGCTCGACTTCAGCCAGGCGGCCGTCCGGGAGCAGGTGATCCAGGCGATCCTCGCGGTCGCCCGGCGCTTCCCCGTCATCCGCTTCGACGCGGCGATGGTGCTGGCCCGGCGGCACGTGCGGCGCCTCTGGTTCCCCGCTCCCGGCGAGGGCGGCGGCGGGATCCCGTCACGCGCCGAGTTCGGGACGATGACCCAGGCCGAGTTCGACGCCGCCATGCCCGAGGAGTTCTGGCGCGAGGTGGTGGACCGGGTCGCCGCGGAGGTCCCGGACACGCTGCTCCTCGCCGAGGCGTTCTGGATGCTGGAGGGCTACTTCGTCCGGACCCTGGGCATGCATCGCGTCTACAACAGCGCGTTCATGCACATGCTCCGCGACGAGGACAACGCGGGCTACCGGCGCGTGCTCAAGGAGACCCTGGAATTCGACCCCGAGATCCTCAAGCGCTATGTCAACTTCATGAACAACCCGGACGAGAAGACCGCGGCCGAGCAGTTCGGCAAGGGTGACAAGTACATCGGCGTGGCCACGTTGCTCGCGACGCTGCCCGGCCTGCCGATGTTCGGGCACGGCCAGTTCGAGGGCTTCGCCGAGAAGTACGGCATGGAGTTCCGGCGCGCGACGCTGGACGAGCAGCCGGACGACTGGCTGGTGGCGCGCCACGAGCGCGAGATCGTGCCGCTGCTCCACCGCCGCGGGGACTTCGCGGAGGCGACGGACTTCCTGCTCTACGACTTCGGGCACGACGCCGGTGGCGCCGACGAGAACGTGTTCGCGTACTCCAACGGGACGGGCGGCGCGCGGTCGCTGGTCGTCTATCACAACCGGTACGGCGAGACGTCCGGGTGGATCCGGGACTCGGCTGCCCACGCGGTCAAGGACGAGGATGGTTCGAAGCGCCTGGTCCGGCGCACCCTGGCCGAAGGCCTGGGGCTGGCTGACGGCCCGGCCGATGACCGGTGGCTCGCGTATCGAGAGCAGCGGACGGGCCTGGAATACCTTCGCTCCGTCACGGAGATCCGTGAGCGCGGCATCCACCTTTCGCTCCATGCGTACGAGACGTGCGTCCTCTGGGAGCTGCGAGAGGTGCACGACAGCGCCCACATCTGGCGACGCCTCGCCGAGCGGCTGGATGGCCGGGGCGTGCCGTCCCTGGAGGAGGCGTTGCGCGACATGCAGCTGGGACCCGTCCACGCTGCCCTGCGCGCGATGATCGAGGACCCGGACCGTGTCGGCGCCAAGCGACTGGTGGCGGCGGTAGCGGACACGACCGGAACGGCCGGCAACCAGGCCGCGGTCGTGGACCTTGTGGTCCAGCGAGCCGCGAGCGCAGAACCGGTCGTCGCATCCATCGAGGATCCCTCGCAGGTCGCGGCGCTCGGCCTGTGGACGCTCCTGGCACCGCTGGGCACGCTTCCCGAGGGCGCGATGGTCGGGCCGACCGCCCGGGCCTGGTACGAGGAGCTGCGACTGGCGCCGGTGGTCGCGGACGCGCTGCGCGCCCGGGGCCTTGACGAGGCCGCGGCGTGGTGGGCCGCCGAGCGTGTCCGGCTGCTGCTGGACCTGCCGCTGCCGTCGGCTCTGGACGGGACGCCGGAGTCGGTCGCCGCGAGCGCGGTCGACGCGTTGCTGTTCCACCCGGTGGCGAGGGCGTTCCTGCGGGTCAACCGCTGGGACGGCGTGGACTGGTTCCACGGCGAATCGTTCGCGGAGCTGCTGACCTGGGTGGACCGCCTGGAGACGATCCTGGCGCCGACCGGCCCGGCTGCGGCCAGCCTGCCCGAGGTGCGGGCGGTCATCGAGGCGGCGATCAAGGTCTCCGGCTACCGTGTGGACCGCCTGCGCGAGGCGCTGGCCCCGGAGACGGAGCGCGAGGCCGAGATTGAGGCCGCGGCCGTGGCCGAACCCGACGTCGAGGTCGAGGCCGAACCGCCGGCCGTGGCCGAACCCGAAGTCGAGGCCGGAACAGTCGTGGAGCCCGAGCCTGAGGTTGAGGCGGAGCCCGAGCAGGAGCCGGTCGCTGGTTCGGCGTCGGTCTCACCGGGCGGATCCGTCGACAAGTCGCACAAGAAGTCGAAGAAGAAGTCCGCCGCCAAGGGCAAGGCGAAGTCCGGGGGCAAGGGCGGCCGCAAGGGCGGCTGACGCCTGCCCCAGTGGACCCGCGTCAGGCCTCCCCGAGCAGGATCCGGCGCAGGATCGGGATCGGCGGGGCGCCGTGGGCGATGACCGCCTCGAGGTGCGCCCGCTCGTCGAAACCGGGCGTTGGCGGATAGCCGCCAACGACGCGCGGAGCAGGGACCGCGTCGGCACCGGCCCCGGCCGCAACCGCCGCGCCCCGCCGCGCCGCGTCCTCGATGTCCCACATCCCCAGCGAGCCCATGAAGTACGTCGATAGCTGGGTCGCCGTCAGCCGCGCGCGCTCGTCCTTCGCCACGGCCTCGGCGCGCTCCTGGAACGCGCCGTCCACCATGAGCGAGATCGCCTCGTCGCTGGTCATGCCCATCGTGTGGATGCGCACGTCGAGGATCGCGTTGACGACGGCGCGCAGGTAGAACTTCCAGTGGATCAGCCACAGGGCAGGATCGCCGGCGTCGTACCCGCGATCGAGCATCACCTGCGTCACGTAGACCGCCCAGCCCTCCGCGAACAGCCCCGACCGGAAGACCCGCCTCGCGAGGGAGCTGCCGCGATTGGCATGAGCCATCTGCAGGTAGTGGCCTGGGACCGCTTCGTGGATCGTCAGCAGGCGCAGCTGGCGCGCGTTCATCTCGCGCAGGTACGACTCGACCTCCTGGGCGGCCCACTCGCCACGCGGCGGGGTGATGGAGAAGAACGACTTCTGGCCCACGTCCAGCGGCCCGGGCGAATCCAGCATCGCCCCGGCGACCGCGCGGGCGAACTCCGGCGTCCACTGGATCTCGAGCGGCTCGTCCACGAGGCCGATGACGTCATGCCCGCGCACGAACGCCTCGATCCGGGTCAGCTCTCCACGACAGAACGCGAGGAGATCGCCGCCCTGCGGGTGATCGGCGGCAATCGCGTCCAGGGTGCCGCGGACCAGCGCGACCTCGTCGTCCGGAGCGGGCTCGCCGGGCCGCCATCGTGGCCAGAGCTCGCCGGCGATGCGGACCATCTCGGTGCGCACGGCCGCGAACTCGGCCTCGGCGCGGGTCAGCACGGCCTCCGGCGTGACCCCGGGGTCCTGCAGGGTGTGGCGCAGCTTGGCCGCGAACAGGTCGTAGCCCAGCGTCGCGTCCCCGTTCGCGTGCGGGACCACCTCGGTCGCCAGGTGCTCGCCGATCGCCGCCAGCACGGTCCCGGCCGCGTCGGCGGCGGCCCGGAGACGGGGCAGGACGGCGGCAACATCGACATCGTTTGCGACGGCGGCCTCCGCGACCTCGACGGCGCCCATGCCCAGGTCCGCGATCCCCGCGATGCGCCGGCTGGCCACCTCTGCGTGGAGCCTGGACACGGGTCGCGGCCCGGAACCCAGGATTTCCTGGGCGTCCCCGATGATCCGCGGGATGCCCTCGAGGCGCCCCGCCAGCGAGGCGAGACGAACATGGAGCGGCGCGAACTCGCGCGTCGTCAGCGGCAACAGGCCCCCGCCCAGGAGGTAGACCCACGCCAGCGGGTCCCAGGCGAGCTCATGGAGCTCCGCCTCGCTGAACCGGGATGCCGCCAGCTCGCCCAGGACGAGGTCGCGGTCGATGCGCTCGCCGGCGGTGAGGGCGGTGCCGTCCAGGCCTTCGAACGTCGCGGTCCAGCGGTCCGCGAACGCGATCCGGACCTGCCGGCCGGCTTCCGACGTGTCGGGCCAGCGGTCGTCGTAGCGGTGCTCGCCGATCGCCGTGGCTACGTCTGGCTGGAGCTCGAACAGCTCCTCGAGAAACTGGGCGACGAAGTCGGCGAACGGGGTCACGGTGGCGTCTCCCGGGTGCGGCGAGTCCGCTCGAGTCTAGCCCCGCACCGGCCACGGGCGCGCGTAGACTCCGGCGATGCGCAACGACCTCACGATCGTCAACGGGAACCTGTTCGGCAACCCCGGCGCCACGGCGATCCGGGTCGAGCGAGGGCGGATCGCCGCCGTCGGCTCCCAGGCGGACGTCGAACGGGCGGGCGAGACCATCGACGCCCGCGGCGGCCTGATCCTCCCCGGCTTCGACGACGCCCACATTCACCTCCAGAGCGGCGCCAGGCAGCTCGCCGACGCCCAGCTCTACCCGCTCCAGACCGTGGAGGCGGTCCAGGCCGCCATCGCGGCACACGCCAGCGCCCACCCCGGGCGCGCATGGGTCCTGGGTCGCGGCTGGCTCTACGCCCCGTTTCCCGGCGGCCTGCCCGCCCGCGAGCTCCTGGACGTCATCGTCCCGGACAGGCCCGCCTGGATGGGCTGCTACGACGGTCACACCGGCTGGGCGAACAGCGCGGCGCTGCGTCTTGCGGGGATCACGGGCGAGACCCCGGATCCGCCCAACGGCGTCGTGGTGAAGGGCTCCGACGGGCAGCCCACCGGCGTCCTCAAGGAGGAGGCGCAGTTCCTCGTCGAGCGGTTCATCCCCGTCCCGTCCGAGGCCGACGACCGGGCCTCGGTCCGCCGGGCGATCGCCGGCCTCCACGCCATGGGCATCACGGCGACGCAGGACGCCTGGCTGGAGCCCGACGAGCTCTCGTTCTGGATCCGGGTCCACGCGGACGGCGAGCTGGCGCTCCGGTTCCGCGGGGCGCTGATCATGACCCCGAACCAGACGCTGGCCGAGTGGCGTGACCGCCTGGACGCCTACGAGGCCCTCGCCTTCCCGCTGCGCGGAGGCGACCACCTGGACGCCGGCATCCTCAAGACCTTCGTGGACGGCGTGATCGAGGCGAAGACGGCGTCGATGCTGGCGCCGTACGAGGACGACACGAGCGCGGGCCTGCCGGCCTGGCAACCCGCCGGCCTCACTGCCTTCACCGCGGAGGCCGACCGACGCGGCTGGCAGGTCGAGGCGCACGCGATCGGGGACCGGGGGGTCCGGCTGGCGCTGGACGCCTTCGAACATGCAGCAGCTGCCAACGGCCCGTGGACCGGCGATCCGCACGGGGTTGCCGCCGCGCACGGCACGCACGAGCGCCGCCACCGCGTGGAGCACATCGAGACCGTCGACCCGGCCGATATCCCCCGCTTCGCGCAGCTCGGCGTGGTCGCGTCAATGCAGCCCTACCATGGCGATCCCTCCCCCAACCAGATCTCGGTCTGGGCCGGCAACATCGGGCCGGAGCGCGCGAGCAGGGCATGGGCGTGGCGATCGATCCGAAAGGCGGGCGGCCGGCTGGCATTCGGCTCGGACTGGCCGGTGGTCCCCTATGACCCGTTCATCGCGCTCAACAACGCGGTCAACCGCCAGACCACGGACGGACAGCCGGCCGGCGGCTGGCTCCCGGGCGAGCGGCTGACCATCGCGGACGCGCTCGAGGCGTACACCGCGGGCTCGGCGTTCGCCGCCCACGCGGACAGCCGGCGGGGGCGCGTGGCCCCGGGCATGGATGCTGACGTCGTCGTGCTCGACCGGGACCTGCTCGCCGCCGGTCCATCTGCGATCATCGGCACCAGCGTCCGACTGACCGTCCTCGGCGGCCGCATCGTCCATCGCTCGGAGGAGCTGGCATGAAGGGTTTCATCCTCGGGATCCTGGCCTCGGCCATCGCCTTCGTGATCCTGGTCAACGTGCTCCCGGCCTCGATGATCGCCGTCGCGGGCGCACCCCTTCAGCTCGTGCTGCTGGCGCTCGCGGTCGGCGTGGTCAACGCCGTCATCAAGCCGATCGTCAAGCTCCTGTCCTTCCCCATCTCGCTGATGACCCTCGGCCTCGCCGGGATCGTGATCAACGCGGGCCTGCTGCTCGGCGTGGCCTTCCTTGCCGACAAGTGGGCCAAGATCGACTTCACGATCGGGGGCTGGCCGGCGGGCGGGTTCACGGCCGACACGATCGTCGGAGCGGTGGTCGCGTCCGTCCTCCTGGGGGTCATCTCGGCCGTCGTCGGGCTGGTGGTCAAGGATTGACCCGGTGACCACCCAGGCGGACTCGCTCCGCGGGGCCGCCCGGCGGTTCGGGACGCCGTTGTACGCCATGTCGGTGGCCTCGCTGGACGCGGCGGCAGCGGACCTGCGCGAGGCCTTCCCCGACCCTTGGCTGCGGGCGTTCTCCGTGAAGGCGAACGACGTGCCGGCCGTGATCGCGCGGCTGTCGGCGGCGGGACTGGACGCGAACGTGGTCTCGTCCGGCGAGTGGGCGGCCGCACGGCGCGCCGGCGTTCCGAACGGGAGGATCACGCTGGAGGGTGTCGGCAAGACGGCCGCGGACCTGCGGGCC
>DATCGK010000528.1:0-4864 GCA_036508975.1 Candidatus Limnocylindrales bacterium | reverse complement strand
CCCGCCGATGCCGAGATGCGGGCGTCGAGCGTTGTAGTCGTCGATGAACCTGGACCTTCGCCCGTTCGTCGGGCACCCGAGGCTACGGATCGTCCACTACCACTTCGGGTCGAAGCAGAAGAACCTCGCGGCGCGAGCCGTCCTCCCGCCCACCGGCGACGCCCTTCGCGGGCCCGAATCGAACTGGCCCGACTGGGACGGATTGCCGCACCGGACCGCACCGGCGCGGCGGTCGTCCCTCTCGGCCGCTGCGGCTGTGCTGGCGCCCACGGACGGCCCTCGGCGAGCACCAAACCCCTGCGAACCCGCTAGCGTGGTATGCTTGACCCGTCGCGCCTATTGACGGACGGCATGACGCCGTCCTTTACTGGTCGGGTCTTGCGGCGACACGGGGACAACAGACGAGGGCCAGCCCTAGCGGCGCGGCCCTCGTACTGTGTCCGGGCTACGGCGCGGGTACTTGACGACGCGTGTGACGCCGCTATCTTGCTGGTGACGGCAGGGCGGGTGGGCTCGGGGTTCTCTATCGACGGGGCGGTTGCGAAGGCAACGAGAGGGCGACTGCGGGATGGCTCTTGACGACCCGCCAGGTGAGTAGGAACCCTTCCCGACATGCCTGTCACAGTCACAACCTTCGATGCCGCCGTCCCGCCCAGCCGCGCGTTCGCCTTCCTCTCGAACCCGCGCAACCACATGTTCGCCAACAATGACGGTCCCGTCGTCGAGCAGTCCGCGGGTCCGTTCGGAGCTGGAGCGTGGTTCGTCCTGAAGTTCGACCAGCTGCGTGCTCGGGTGGAATACACGGTGGTCGAGCCTGATCGGCGTATCGCCGCCGTGATCACGATGAGCGGCCTCGGCTCCGGTGGTCAGGTCAGCCGGTTCGACTACACCCTGATGCCGCTCGACGAGGGATCTCGAACACGGGTGGATCTGACGGCGGACAGATCAGGCGGCTGTCTCCGCTGGGGTCCGTTCGTGCGATCTGCGCAGTCGGCGACGACCAAGCGGCTGCGCGAGAAGATGGAGGCGGCCGCGTAGCTGAGCGCGGACGGCTGGGGTCTCTGGCGCCCCCGGACGGATTCGAACCGCCGACGCCAGCCTTAGGACGGCTGCGCTCTATCCACTGAGCTACGGGGGCGCGGACCTGCATCGTACCCGATGGGCGCACCAGGTCGAATGCGCGCCGCAAGTCGGATGCGCCTGGTTCGGTTCAGCCAGCGGCGCGCCCGTCTTCCTCGCGGTTTCGCATCGCGTCGGCCGCCAGCACCATGTAGCCCTGGAGCTGCTCCTTCGCGTCCGCCGGGGCGTCGGACGCATCGATCGCGTCCCGCATGTGGAGCAGCCACCGGTCCCGTTCGAGGGTGCCGATTGAGAACGGGTAATGCCGCCCCCGGAGCCGCGGATGGCCGCGCTCCTGCAGGTACGTGGTGGGTCCGCCCCAGTACTGGACGAGGAACAGCGCGAGCCGGCGGCGCGGCCCGATGAAGTCCTCCTGCTCCGAGTACAGCGGTCGCAGCGCCGGGTCGGACGCGACGCCCAGGTAGAAACGCTCAACCAGCCGTTCGAAGTAGGTCAGGCCGCCGACCCGGTTGTAGAGCGTCGTCTCGGGCATGGGCCGGATTCTAGGGGTGGCCGAGGTGTCACACATGGCCCGGGCGCGTTCATGCCGTTGAACGCGACCCCCCTACAATCTCCTCCTGTGACCGCTCCCCTCCCCGACCTGATCCTCTATGGCCGCCCGGGCTGCCACCTGTGCGAGGACGCGCACGTCATCCTCGAAGCGCTGCTGGCGCGCCGCGCCGAGACCGGCCTCCCCGTTCCCGCGGTGGTCCACCGCAACATCGAGGACGACGAGGGCTGGCATCGGCGCTACCTCGTCACCATCCCCGTGATCGCCATCGGCGACCTGGAGCTCGAGCTTGCGACAAGCGCCGCGAAGATCGGCCCGTTCCTGGCCGAGGCGCTCGATGGAAAGGCAGCCCCGTGAGCGGCGACTACACGTTCCTCGTCGCCATGGCCGCGGGGCTGATCTCGTTTCTCTCCCCGTGCGTCCTGCCGCTTGTCCCCGCGTACCTGGGCCAGTTGACGGCCGTTGCGGTGGCGGCCCAGGGCGACGCCGCCGTCGGCCGGCCGTCCCGCTGGGCGGCGGTCCGCCACGCCCTCGCCTTCGTGGCCGGGTTCGGCACCGTGTTCACACTGCTCGGCATCACGGCCGCCTTCGCCGGCGGTGCCATCGCCCAGTACATCAAGCCCCTGCGGATCATGGGAGGTGCGGTGCTCGTGGTGATGGGTCTGAGCCTGGCCGGCATCCTGAAGATCCCGATGCTGGAGCGCACGTGGCGTCCGCTGGACTCGGGCGCCTCGGCCAGCCTCGCCACCACGACCGGCGGCATGTCGCTCGCCCCGGCGGAGGGTAGCGGGATGGGCGACCGGGTCGGGAGCAGGCTGGTGGCGGGCCGGTCGGGGTTTGGAGCCGCGTTCGTGCTGGGCGCGGTGTTCGCCATCGGGTGGACGCCCTGCATCGGGGTGATCCTGGGCGGGATCCTCACGATGGCCGCCACGTCCGAGGGGAAGCTCCAGGGCGCGCTGCTGATGGTGGGCTACACGATCGGCCTGGGCGCCCCGTTCGTACTGATCGCGGCGTTCTACGACCGGTCCCGCAGCCTCGTGCGGTTCCTCGTCCGGCATGGACGGATCGTCTCGCTGGTGGGCGGGCTGCTGGTGGTCGCGATCGGGCTGGCGATGATGTTCGACATGCTGGTGCTGCTGCCGAAGTACTTCCAGTTCTCGCCGGCGCTGTAGCTGGCGCTCAGCCGACGCGGCGCATGCCGTCCCCTGCCCGCTGCATCACGGGCCGTGCTATCGGGCCTCGAATGGGCACCTCCTGCGTACGAAAGCGTCGGCTGTCGACGGCGACATCACCGAGGGTGCTCGTTGGCCGCCCTGGTGGGTCGAACGGACGTCCGCTTGCCCCGGTTCGCCGGCGATAGCACGGCGGGTGATGGCCGGGCGCCTGGAGGTTCCCGGGGCACACCCGGCGGGTGCGCCGCGGTCCCGCGACCCGGCGGCGCAACCGACGCTTACAGGCTCTCGAACCGGAAGCGTTCGCGGTCAGGGACCAGCTTCCCGAAGGGCGACCTCGCCTCGTGGGACATGGCCACGATCCAGTCGTCCTCCACCGCGCGGCGGAACAGCTCGCCCTTGACTCTGACGCTGTCCAGCGGGAAATCGTCGAACGCCGTCACCCAGCGCGGGTTCGCCGCCCACGGACGCATGCACAGGTCACCGAAGAACGCCAGGGTCCGCGCGCCCGGCCCGGTCCCGCGGACGACGATCGCCTGGTGGCCGGCGGAGTGACCGCCGGTGCGGACCACGGATACGCCCGGCAGCAGTTCCCGGTCGCCCTCGGCCCAGCCCGCCGCGCCCCAGTCCTCGACCAGGCGCAGCTCCGGCTGGTCGTACGAGGCGAGGACGCGGCTGTTGTCACCGAGCGCGATCTCCCACTCGGACCGCTGGGCCACGATCCGCGCCCGCGGGAACGCCCGGGTCCCGTCGGCAAGGAGCAGGCCGCCGGCGTGATCGAAGTGCAGGTGGCTCATGGCCACGACATCGACGGTGCCCGGGTCGAAACCGGCCCGCCGCAGCGCCGGGACGATCGGCGTGCCCTGGTACCCGCGCATCGTGGTGTTCCTGGCATCCAGCCGCTCCCCGATCCCGGTCTCGATCAGGACCCGGCCGGCCGGCGTCTCGACCAGCAGGCAGTTGAGCGCCTGGAGCAGGCGCCGGTTCTCGTCCAGCTCGTCCGAGGCCCAGCTCCGCCACAACACCCACGGGACCGGCCCGAACAGCGCGCCCGCATCGGACCTGAACGTGCCCGCCTGGACGAGGGCGACGGTCGTGCCGCCGCCGAGCTCGGTCCGCCAGTGGACGGCATCGTTGATGGCCACGGTCAGGCCTCTTCGCGCAGCTTGCGCCCCCGCTCGAAGTCCTCGTGGAAGGCGGACGCCGTGGGCTCGGACTGGCCCTGGTACTTGGAGCCCAGCTCCTTGCTCCCGTATGGCCGCTCCACCGGGGAGCTCATCCGGAGGAAGCTGATCTGGCCGATCCGCATCCCGGCGTAGAGGGCGATCGGGAGGTTGGCGACGTTGGACAGCTCCAGCGTGAGCGTCCCCTTCCAGCCGGGATCGACATACCCGGCGGTGGAGTGGATCAGCAGGCCCAGGCGGCCAAGCGAGCTCTTCCCCTCCAGGCGGGCGACCAGGTCGTCCGGGATCTCCACCCACTCCAGGGTCTGGCCCAGCACGAACTCGCCCGGATGGAGGATGAACGACTCGTCGTCCGTGATCGACAGCAGCTCGGTCAGGTCCGGCTGCGGCTGGCGCGGGTCGATGAACGCGTACCGGTTGTTGCGGAACACGCGGAAGCTCCGGTCGAGGTGGAGGTCCACCGACGACGGCTGCAGGTCCGCCGGGTCGTACGGGTGGATCCGGACGCGGCCGGACTCCAGCTCCGTCCGGATGTCGCGATCGGCCAGGACGCTCATGGGCCTCGCTTCCCCTTCCCCTTCTTCGGCGTGCCCTCGGCATACAGCTGGTCCACCTCGCGCTTGAGGTCCGCCAGGTCCTCGAAGCTCTGGTACACGGACGCGAACCGGATGTAGGCGATGTGGTCCAGCGACCGGAGGCGGTCCATCGCGAGCGCGCCGACCCGCGAGCTCTGGACCTCGGACTGGCCGGCGGACCGCAGCTCGGCCTCGATGGCGTCGGCGCCGCGCTCGGCCGCGTCGTCCGGGACCGGTCGGCGCGTCAGCGCCTTGGCGAGCCCGGCGGCGAGCTTGTCCCGGTCGAACTCCTGGCGTGTCCCG
>DATCGK010000527.1:0-3048 GCA_036508975.1 Candidatus Limnocylindrales bacterium | reverse complement strand
CCGTGAGCTGTGGGCAGGATGCATCTGGTACAAGATCTACGAGGGCATGCTCCACGCCGACTACTCTGTTGTCACCCGGCCAGAGAATCTGGCCGCGGCGCGGGAATTCGGTTTCACTGCTTATGACAGCGTCGAACAGGCTTATGGGGATGCCCTGGCCAAGCACGGCACCAGTGCCCGGGTCGCTTTCGTCCCTTACGGTCGTTACACCGTGCTGGATGCCTGACTGGATCGCCGTGATCGATTGCGCTGGTCTGAGACCAGCTACCGGTGGCCGGCTGGAAACGACCTCCCGGCCGCCGACATCCCCCCTCGGGCGGGTCGCCACCTCGGAGGACGCCGCCGCCGCCGTCGCGTTCCTCGCCTCCCCCGAGGCGGCATACGTGACCGACGCCGCCCTCCTCGTGGACGGTGGGTACCTTCTCCGATGACTGTCGCGACGGTGCCGCGGGGCCTCCCCGGCGACTCGGCCGCCTGGGACGTGCTGGCCGCGAAGGCGACGGCCGTCCGGGCCGTGCTGGCCGGGCTCGGCGGCGCCGTCGTGGCCTTCTCCGGTGGTGTCGACAGTTCGGTTGTCGCCGCCTTGGCCGTCGAGATGCTCGGCGAGCGGGCCCTCGCCTGCACGATCGTGTCCGGGTTGCTGCCGGACGAGGAGATCCGCGAGGCCGAGGCGATCGCGGCGGCGCTCGGGATCCGTCACCGGCTCGTGCCGCTCGACGTGCTCGCCCTGCCCGCCTTCGTCGAGAACCCGCCGGATCGCTGCTACCACTGCAAGGCCCTCGTCCTGGCGACGCTCCGGGAGGTGGCCGATGCCGAGGGCCTCGAGGCGGTCCTCCACGGCGAGAACGCGGACGACGGAGCCGTCTACCGCCCCGGCGCGCGGGCCGCGGAGGAGGCCGGCGCGATCGCGCCGCTCGCACGCGCCGGGATCACGAAGGCCGAAGTCCGGGCGCTGGCCCGGGACCTCGGGCTGCCCAACGCCGACCGCCCGTCGGCGCCGTGTCTCGCCACCCGGATCCCGTATGGCGAGCCGGTGACCGTCGAGCGGATGCGCCGAATCGGGGCTGCCGAGGCGGTCCTGCGCGGCGCCGGTTTCGGGGTGGTCCGCGTCCGCGACCACGGCCCGATCGCGCGCATCGAGGTTCCCCTCGCCGACCTGCCCCGGCTCCTCGCCCCCGGTTTCCGCGAGCAGGTGTCGGCCGAGGTTCGGGCGGCCGGCTATGCCCACGTGACAATCGACCTCGACGGATACCGCTCGGGCAGCTTCGACCTCGCCCGGGCGGCCTCGGGGACAGGAGGCGGAGATGGATAGGTCCCACCTGGCCTCGCTGCTCGAGCACGTCCGCGACGGCGAGGTCGATGTGGGCGCCGCGGTCGACCGTCTGCGGGACCTGCCATACGAGGAGGTAGGCGGCTTCGCGTGCATCGACCACCACCGGGGCGTCCGCCAGGGGATGCCCGAGGTGGTCCTGGCCGAGGGGAAGACGAGCGAGCAGGTCGTCGCGATCGTCGAGCGCCTTGCTGCCGACGGCGGCCCGGTGCTCGCCACGCGCGCCGCGCCCTCCGTGTACGACGCGGTGCGCGAACGGGTGCCGGCCGCGGAGTACAACCCGCTCGCCCGGACGATCCTCGTTCCCGACCCGGATGCGCCGCCGGGGCGACCGGGGATCCTGGTCCTCACGGCCGGCACGGCGGACATCCCGGTGGCCGAGGAAGCGGCCGTCACGGCGACTGCCATGGGAAACGTCGTCGAGTGCGTCTACGACGTCGGTGTGGCCGGGATCCACCGGCTCCTCGACCGGCTCGACGCCCTGCGGCGGGCGCGGGTCATCGTGGTCGTGGCGGGCATGGACGGCGCCCTCCCGAGCGTCGTCGGCGGCCTGGTCGACGTGCCGGTCATCGCCGTGCCGACGTCCGTGGGGTACGGCGCCGCGTTCGGAGGGCTCTCGGCCCTCCTGACGATGCTCACGAGCTGCGCGGCCGGGATCACGGTCGTGAACATCGACAACGGGTTCGGCGCCGGCTTCGCGGCGGCCTTGATCAACCGGCTTGGCCCCGCCCCGGAGCCCGCCCCGTGATCGGCTTCGTCGACTGCTACTCGGGCGCTAGCGGGGACATGCTGCTGGGCGCCGTTGTCGATGCGGGCGTGCCGCTGGCAACGCTCCGGGCGGCCATGTCCGGGCTTTCCGTCCGGGACGAGTTCCAGCTCGAGGCGGAAGAGGTCCGGCGCGCCGGACTCCGGGCCTTGAAGGTCCGCGTGGTGGCCGCCCCGGGCCACCACCACCGCCCGTTCCGAGAGGTCCGGGCCGTGGTCCGCGACGCCGGGCTTCCCGCGGTCGAACGCGACCGGGCGCTCGCGGTGCTGGAGCGCCTGGCCATCGCCGAGGGCCGCATCCACGGCGCCCCGCCCGACGCGGTCGAGCTACACGAGGTCGGCGCGATCGATTCGATTGTCGACGTGGTGGGGACCGTGCTCGGGCTCTCGTTCCTGGGGATCGAGGAGCTGCACGTCTCGTCGGTGCCGGTCTCGACCGGTTCGATCGCGTCATCCGGCCACCGGCTCCCGGCGCCCGCACCCGCGACGCTCGCGATCCTGGCCGAGGCGGGGATCCCGACTCGCCCGTTCGGAGAGGGCCGGGAGCTCGTCACGCCGACGGGTGCGGCGATTCTGGCGACGCTGGGCCGGGTCGGCCAGCCGGCCATGATCGTCGACCGGGTTGGCTATGGCGCCGGCGACGCCGACTTCGAATGGCCGAACGTGCTGCGGCTGTGGGTCGGGCGGCCGGCGGACGGCGGCGATGTGGCGCAGCGGGCGCCTCTGGGCGACCACGTCGTGATCGAGACGAACATCGACGACATGAACCCTCAGCTCCTCGCGCCGGTCGGGGAGGCTCTCCTGGCCGCAGGGGCCCTGGACGTGACGGTGACGCCGCTCCAGATGAAGAAGGGGCGGGCCGGCGTCCAGGTGTCGGTCGTGGCCCGGATGGACGACGAGGCGCGGCTGGCCGGGCTCCTGCTCGCGGAGACGACCACGCTCGGCGTCCGGGT
>DATCGK010000526.1:0-3748 GCA_036508975.1 Candidatus Limnocylindrales bacterium | reverse complement strand
TTCTGGTACAACCTCGCCCGCTTCGGCTCGCCGCTGGAGTCCGGCTACGCCCTGGCCACGCTGCCGCAGTGGCTGGAGAACCAGCGCAAGCTCGGCTTGTTCGCGCTCGCCCACGTGCGGATGAACATCGACTACCTGTTCCTGAAGCTGCCGGCGTTCACCTCGGAGTTCCCCTACTTCCGCCCGGACGGTCTCGGCATGTCCGTGTTCTTCACCAGCCCGGGCCTCCTGCTGGCGGTGCGGGCGCCGTGGCGGGATGCCCGCTCCTGGATCCTGCTGCTCGCCGCCGTGTTGGTGCTCATCCCCACGCTCCTCTACTACGGCGGCGGCTGGCTCCAGTACGGGTACCGATACTTCCTGGACTCCATCCCGTTCATCTGGGCGCTGGTCGCGATGGGGATCGTCCGCCGCGGCGAGACGCCCTGGTGGGGCTGGACGCTGATCCTGTGGGGGGTGCTGGTCGGCCTGGGCGGGGTGTACTGGGCGTACCACCTGTGACCGCTGTGCCGCGTCCGGCGCCGCCGTTTGGCATGATCGCCGAGTGATAGCCGCGCGCCCCGTCCCCCTGCGCCCGCTGCTCTTCCTGTTCGTCCTGTCCGGAGCAGCAGGACTGATCTACGAGGTCGTGTGGGCCCGCCAACTGGTCCTTGTCTTCGGCAACACCAGCCAGGCCGTCTCCGCCATCCTGACGGGGTTCTTCGGCGGGCTGGCGATCGGTGGCGTGGTTGGCGGCCGGCTCGCGGACCGCGCGGCAAGGCCGCTGCGGCTATACGCGGCGATGGAGCTGCTGGTTGTGGTCGTGGTTCTGGTCACCCCGGTCACGTTCCGCCTCATCGGGGAGCTGTACCGCGGCGTCTACCCGGCCCTGTCCCAGTCGCCGGTGGGGCTGGCGCTGGTCCGGTTCGTGCTGTCCGTCCTGGCCCTAGCGCCCGCGACGCTGCTCATGGGCGCCACACTCCCCACGCTCACGCGCTTCCTCACCCAGGGGGGTCGCGGCCTGGCCGGGGCGTTCCAGCGGCTCTACGCCGCGAACACGGTCGGGGCGGTCATTGGGACGATGCTCGCGGGGCTGGTCCTGATCGAGGTGCTGGGACTGACGGGCGCGCTCCTCGTCGGCGTGACCTGCTCCGCGACCGCCGGCCTGACGGCGCTATTGCTCGATCGCCGAGCGACCGGTGACCCGACCCTCGCCTGGACGCGCGCGCAGGTCGCCGCGCCCAATCCGAAGCCGTCCGCAGAACTTATCCCGGACCGCCGTCGCCTGGCCCTCAGCTTGGCGTTTGTGTCCGGGCTCACGTCCCTCGGGTACCAGGTGGTCTGGAACCGGATGCTGGCCTCGGGCACCGGGAACTCCACCTATGTCTTCACGGTCATCCTGGCGCTGTTCCTGGTCGGCATTGCGACCGGCGCCGTCCTCCTGGGCGCGCTCCGGCGCCGCGTCCGGTCCATGACTGCCCTCATCGGGGTCGCGCAGCTGCTGACGGCCGTGTTCGTCATCATCGGTGCCGCCACGCTCGCGGCACCCGCGAGCCCGTTCAACGGCGCCTCGTTTGACTTCGCCATCGCCCTGCGCACGTTCGTCATCAACACGGCGATCGTGGTTCTACCCCCGACCGTCGCGATGGGTCTCATCTTCCCCGCCACCGCGGCCCTCCTCACGGAGCGGGCAGGCGAGGAAGGGAGCGCCACGGGCTCGCTCCTGGCCGTCAACACGGTGGGCTCGATCGTGGCGACGTTCGTCCTGCCCTTCGTCCTGATCCCGTTGGTTGGGTCGCCCGCGGTCCTCGCCGGTCTGGCGATCACCAACGTCGTCGTGGGCGGCTGGCTGCTCTTGGGTGACCGGTCGCTGGTCCCGTCCCGACGCGTCGTTGGCGGCGTGTCGAGCGCGTTGATTGCCGTCGTCGTGGTGAGCACCCTGCTTACCGGTTCGGCCTTCCGCAACCCGACCATCAGGCGGATCAGCGGGGGCGGCGGAGAGGTCTTCGCTGCCACGGAGGACGAGATCGCGTCGGTGGAGGCGGGCACCTTGGGCGGCTGGTCACAACTCTGGGTCGCGGGAACCTCGATGACCGTGCTCACCGTTGACACCAAGTTGATGCCGGTGCTGCCCCTGATGCTTCGGCCCGGGGCCGGCCGGGGTCTCGTGATCGCCTTCGGCATGGGGACGGCGTTCCGCACCTCGCTGATCGCGGGTGTCCGGACGGACGCGGTTGAACTGGTGCCATCAGTCCCAGAGATGTTCCACTGGTTCTACCCCGACGCCGCGCAGGTCCTCGCGGATCCGCGAGGCCGCGTGATCATCGCCGACGGCCGGAACCACGTGGAGCTCACCAGCGAAACGTACGACTTCGTCGTTGTCGACCCGCCGCCGCCGATCGAGAGCTCCGGTGTGTCCGTGATCTCGACGCTGGAGTTCTACCGGGCGGCGAAGGCTCGCCTGACCCAGGACGGCGTGATGATGCAGTGGGTGCCCTACGGCCAGACGCTCGACGACTTTCTCGCCCATGTGCGGACGTTCCTCGCCGTGTTTCCCAACGTGCGGGTCATCGCGGGCGCCGGTGGCAATGGGTTCTACATGCTCGGCTCGGATGGGCCAGTGGACTTTGACCCGGCGTTGGTGCGGGAAGTCCTGGGCCGCCCGGGCGTCCTGGCGGACGTAGACGCCGCCGTGGATTCCGGCAACCGGACGGCGGATGAGTGGGTGGCAACGCTGCAGGATCTGACCTGGGCGTCGGGGGACCAGCTCCGGACGGCTGTGGGTGACGGGCCGCTGATCACGGACGACCGACCGCTGCCCGAGTACTTCATCCTCCGACGCCTGGCCAACCCGGACGCGTCGCCGCTCACTCTTGGTGGCCTGAGGGGCCTGCTGAAGTAGCCTTGGCAAGTGGCCTCATGTGCGCCGGGGCCTGCCCGGGCAGGGCCGCTTGTTGCCCGCGCAACCGTTCTGACACCCGGTGCTATCCTCCCAGACGTGCCCCACGACTCCCTGACTGGCGAACCTCCCTGTCCGCCGGCCGACGGTGACACGGCGTCGCCGGAGGCCGGGTCGGGACCCCTGCGGGCCGTGCGCCGTGCGTTCGACGCGGTGGACCCCGCGGCCTGGGACGCGCTCGTGGACGCGAACCCCTGGGCCACCCCCTTCAGTCGCTGGGCGTTCCACCGTGCGTGGTGGGACGGCTACGGGGTCACCGCCCACGAGGAGACCGTGGTCCTCGTCCCGGCCGATGCGCCCGACGACGCACCGCCGGTCGCCATTGCCCCGCTCATGCACCGCCACGAGGTGGAGCCCTCGGACGTGGAGCTGCACACGGCCATCCGCCACGCCGGGGGCGCGCAGCTGACCCCCGTCTCCCCGGACGCGAAGGCGGTCTTCTTCGGCTCCTCGTACCACGCGGACTACGCCACGCTCCTGGCCTCCTGCTCGCCGCGCGGGCGTCGTGGCGGGACGCCGATCCTGGATCCTGCTGCTGGCCGCCGTGCTGGTCCTCATCCCCACGCTCCTCTACTACGGCGGCGGCTGGCTGCAGTACGGCTACCGCTACTTCCTGGACTCCATCCCGTTCCTGTGGGCGATGGTGGCGATGGGCGCCGCCAGGCGGAACGGGTTCTCGTGGTGGGCCTGGCTGCTGGTGGGGTTCGGCGTGCTCGTCGGGCTCGGCGGCGTGTACTGGGCGTACCACCTTTGACGCTGGGGGAGGCATGACGCATGGCCAGTGACAGGGGCCGCGAATCCGGCCGTGTCCCG
>DATCGK010000525.1:0-4369 GCA_036508975.1 Candidatus Limnocylindrales bacterium | reverse complement strand
CACCAGTTGAGCGGTTCCCTTTCGTTGGACATGCACGGCGTCAACTGCGTCCCCGCGGGGCCGGCCTTCCATCCCTCGACATAGACGAGCCGCCCGCCCGACGCGGCGAGCCCGTCGATCCGGTGCCCGAACGCCAGAGACACGACGGTGCGCGTCGCACCAGTCACCCAGTCCCCGGCGATCACCGACGTTCCGTCTGCGCTCGGGTAGTAGAAGTGGCCGTCGTCGGCGGTCAGCGGCGTCGCGAACGACGTGACGTTGAGGCTGTCGGGGAACGCGAAGGTCGACGCAGCCAGCGTGGCGGGCGAGCCGCTCGGCATCGGGCTGGCCGACGCGGATGGGACCGCCAAGGTTGGCGACGAAGGCGTGAGCGTCGCGATGGGGGTGCTCGACGGCAGGAGAATGGGCTGTGGGGTCAGCGCGACGCCACAGGCGGCCACCGCGACGGCGATGACTGGCACGAGCAGCAGCCGTGCGTTCATGGTCGGCTCAGTGCCGCAGAGCCTGCTGGAGCGCAGACAGGGGGACGCCGATGAGCACCGGGTGCTGGTTCGCGTCCACACTCGTCCATAGTGCCCAGCCGTTGGCGGTCCACAACTCGACGGGGGCCATCGCTGCGCCGCCACCGAGAGCCCGCAAGCCGGATGCTGCGGACCAGACGGCGACCCATGAGCGGCTCCCCGTGGCCGTATCGCCGCTCATCGTCGTCCCTGTGCAGGAGAGAAGGACGAGGCCGCCATCGGCACCGCCAGCGCCGCAGTTGCGGTGAGAGTGTCCGGGATCGACCGTCTCGACCTTGTCGCCGTCCACTCGCACGACCGTGCCGCTCACGCCGGTGAACTGATCGAGCGAGGCGATGACGGCATTCCCGTCGAGGAGGAGGCTCGGCAGAGTTACGTGCGCGGGACCAGCCACGACGCCGAGTGGAACGTGACGCGGTGCGCCGGTCATGATCGAGGCTGTGACGACCCGCCAGTCCGGGGTCGGTCCGTCGATGAGCCCGTTGGCCGTCTCCGACCATGCCACTGCCGTCGACGAGAGGGCGATCTGATAGACCTGCATCGGGCTGGCGTAGGTCCGGGCGTACGTCAGGCCGAACGTGCCGGTGGGGAGCGGGCGGACGAGCACGGTTGAGGCCGCACCGCTCGCTTCGACGGAATACGCGACCTCGCGAGCGGCAAGGGCGACCGGCGGGGTGGCAGGGTATGGACAGGCGAGGCCCGCACTCCCGGGAACTTCGAAGCCCCGTGTCGCCACCCCTGCGTCGATCTTCTGGAATGAGCCGCTGGGCAGGCCATCGGCACCGAGCGGAGCCGCGAGAATGCGCCACGCACGCGGCTGCTGCTCCTGCTGCCTGCAGGTGAGGCCGATCTCGCTCGCGCCCGGGGTGACTGGCCCCGACACGCCCACCGCGATCCATGAGCCATCGGTCTGCACTTCGTCGATCTGCTCGTCTGCCGACAGCGTGAGCGGGACCGCCCGTTCCGAGCCGCCGCCAGCGTCGACCACGTACAGAGTCCGGTTGCCGATCCCCTGAAGGTAGGCATATGGTCCAGTCGGTGCGGCTCCCGCTTGTGCCCCCGGGGAGTCCGGGACGGGCGCCATCCTGATGGCGGATGGCGGAACGACCACCACCGGCATCCCCTCGTCGACGATTCCCGGGGCAGAGGACGGGGGCGTCGGGGCGGGGCTCAGGGTCGGGCTGGGGAGTGGTGAGGGAGGCGGCGATGACGGTGTCGCCGAGGACGGGAGGACGGTCGTCGGGGGCGACGCTGACGGCGGCGGGCTCACCGTGGTGCTCGTACAGGCCGCCACCAGCGCGGTGATCGCCGAGACCGCAAAGAACCGGCGCAACGTCCCGCGGGAACGCCGCGAGATCGGCTGACTCTCCGGCACGTCGACAGCCGTGGACGGATGGAGCGGGACCGAAAACACCATCTCAAGTCCGAATGACGAAGACTACGAACGTGAGCGATGAACCGCCCACGGTCCCGGTCAGTTCCCAACAGCCCTCGGTTGGAAAGTCGACGCCACTGGACTGGAAGCCGGAGTCCCCGTAGCCGTCGGGGATCGTGGCGCTAACTGGCGGCTCCGAGGCATCGAGTCGCCGACCTGTGATGGTCAACGTCCCGGGCGTGATCCGCCACCATCCGAATTTCGTGCTGATCGAGCCGTCGCTCTGGACGGATCGCGAGTCGGCCCGGAGGATGCCGTCCACCTCGAGAGGCACCACCCACAGGTCAGCGTTCCCGAACGCCAGCGCCGACGAGGCGAACGGTCGGTCCGCGCCGGGCCTGCCAAGACCCAACGGCTTCGTCACTGGACACGTCGCCGCGTTCGTGATCGTCAACCGTGAAGGAACCGGAGCCGACGCCGTCGGTGTCGGTTCTATCGTCGACAACGGCGTGCTCGCGCTCGCGAGCGTTGCCGGAGTGCTGGTCGCGCTCGGAGGCGCGGGACTGCCGCACGCTGCGACGAGCAGTGCTAAGAGGCAGCCGAGGACCGGACGGACAGGTCGCCTCATGCCACTCTCCCTACGCCATCACGGGAGGGCCGAGATAGGCACGGCGTGCGTGTCGTGGCCGGGCAGCGACAGATACTCGTGCCAGATGAGCGAGCCATCCTCGATGACGACCCAGTCCGGTTGACCTTGGCCCCCGATCATGCGCCCCTCCGTATCACCAGCCCGCCACACGACCAACGCGCTCGTCCAACTGCCGTCAGCCCCCGGATACCACACGATCCAGCCCACCGCGCCCGAGCCGACCGCGAGGTCCGACGTCGGCCCGGGTTGACCCGGGGCGACGATCAGCGGGGGACCCTCGACGCGGAACGGCACCTCGGTGCTCAGTGGTGTCGCCCAGATCGAGGCATCCGTCGCGTCCTCGTGCGACCACACCAGCGTCTGGGCATCCATCGCCGCATGGCTGACATGGGTGTCAATCAGGCGGGGTGCCTCGCCGTCCGACCGGGCGAGCATGAGTGACGCGTCGAACGGGAATACAGACGCTGAGGTGCCCGCAATGCCGAACGCCTGGCGGAAGAAGAGCCTCTGCCCGATGAGGCCGACTTGGGCGACGTAGCCGTCGGCATCGACGCGCCGGAGGACGGCACCGCTGGAGAGTGAGCGCACGATGATCGCGCTCGCATCCGTGTCCTGCCGCCCGGCCCTATCGAGGGTGTAGGCGACCCGGTCGCCGTCGGCGGCAAGGACAGGCGGTAGAGGTCCGGCGGCCTCACCCCCGACTGGGATGCGCGTGTTCGATCCCGATGCGATGACCGACCGGGTCCCAGTCGTGACCGAGACGCTGTTGATCTGCCAGAGGAGGGGCTGCCCCAGATTCGGGTTGCCACCCGTTCCCGTCCCCGTCTGGGGGTGGGCGTACCACGACTCGACCCACACCACGCGGTCGCCCACCACGGTGAGGCTTGTCGGCTGGTGCCCCGGCGGCAGGGACGCGACCCTGGTACTTGTTCCAGTCGTCACGTTGACCATGCGGATGGTGAACGTCGGGTACCGGGCGACTGTGCCGACGAGCGTGAATGCCCTGCTGGCCTGCAGCGCGAAGGTGCCCGACGGAAGCGTCCGGACAACGCCGGTCGGGAGCGTGATGGTTTCGGCTGGAGGAGGAGCCGTGGGCGACGGAGGCGGCGTCCCGGTCAGCGTGGCGGTGGGCGGCAGGAAGGCCCCGAGCGTCGGTGTGGGCGTGGAGGCCGGGGCAGGCGCGGTAGGCACCGCCTTGGCCGAGGGAGCCGAGGTGGCTGGTTGGCTCCCACACGCAGCGATCAGGGCCGTCGCGAGCGTCAGGACCCCAAGTGAGCGGCGCATCTCCCCTCCGACGTCGGCGGTCGCCCACGAGTTGCGTGGAGCAGTTGAACCCGTCCGGCCGAGGGTATGCGGCCGAGCCAGAGAGACAAGAGCCGCATGGACTCTCCGTTCGGACAGTCCCTGCGGCAGGCTCCGGGAAGTAGCCTTCGACTCGGGTCAATGCGGCTCTCGGCACCTGTTGCCGATCTCCTTCCTGCTGCTGGTCCTTGCCGGCCTGATGGTTGGCTTCGTCGCCTTCTTCCTGCTGCCCGAGGTCGCTCACGCGGTCGGTGGGTGAGTGCGCCGTCTCACCGCATCAGGACGGGATAGCAGTCGCCGAATACAAGGCCCGACGCGAAGTACGGGTCGTCGAACGTCCCGGCGGCATCTCCAAGACCCGTCTGGCCGAGCACGATCCGATCCCCGGCCCGCCCGACGAGCGTGCCCCTGTCGGGGTATGGGCTCGGGCACAACAACTGCGGCGGAAGCTGCGTGCAGGCCGGCCAGGGCCACTACCGACAGCTCCTCGGCACGCCCCCTGAGGTCTTCGCGGACTGGGAA
>DATCGK010000524.1:0-8368 GCA_036508975.1 Candidatus Limnocylindrales bacterium | reverse complement strand
GCGCCTGGCCCGGTGTCCGGCCGGGCTCCCGGTGCGGACCGGTACGCGTCGCTCACTGCTCCACCACCACCTTCCCCGGGGCGCCAGCGAAGAACGCCTCGAGCGCGGCCGGCAACTCCTCGATCGGATACCGGCGGGTGAGGATCCGACCGAGCAGGTCGCGGTTCGCACGCAGCCGCTCGAGGTTGCCCGGCAACTCGTCGTAGCGGAAGTACTCCGAGCCGACGACGGCGCGTTCGGGAGCGATGAGGTCCCGGCTGACGTCAAGCGTCAGTTCCTCGCCATGTCCCACGCAGACGAGCACGCCGCGTTTCCCGAGCGCCTCGAGCAATCCGACCCGGGCCGCCCCGCGCCCCGCCGTGTCGATCGCGACGTCCGCGCCCTCTGGGAGGCCGTGGGAGCGCACGCCCTCGGCGAGCGTGCTTGCCCCAAGGTCGACCGGCCGGCCTCCGAGATCCTCGACGAGCACGAGGCGCTCGGCCACAAGATCGCCTACGACGACCGGCACGTCCGGCCCGAGGACGATCCGCGCCATCGCGACGATCCCCGCGCCGAGCGGCCCGGCACCGGCCACCACCACGGAGCCGACGTCCGGACGGACGAGCGATGCGCGCTCGAGGGCGTGGCCTGTGGTGCCCATCACGTCGAGCAGGAGCGTGGCGTCCGCGAACGGCAGGTCGGCGCCGATCGGGAAGAAGTTCGACTCGCTGACGAGCTCGTACGCCCCGTATCCCCCGTCGCGGGTGAAGCCCATGTCCGCGCGCTTCGCGAGGCACTGGTTCGTGAGGGCAAGGCGGCAGCTCCGGCACGCGCCGCAGAAGTCCATGAGGAAAACGACGCCGGGCGTGCCGACGGGCGTCGTCGTGCCGGGGCCGACCTCTGCAACGGTGCCCGCGGCTTCGTGCCCGGGCACCACGTCGGAGCCGTGGAGGTACTGGCTGCGGTCCGTGCCGCAGAGCGCGTTGGCACGGACGCGGATGAGCAGCTCGCCGACGTCCGGAGCGGGCACGGGTCGAACCCATGCCTCAATCCGCCGATCGCCGGCGAACCGCGGGACGCGTTGCGTGGTGGGGGTCATTGCCATCCAGCAGCCATGAAGGAGAGGGACGGGTGGGAGCGGCGCCGCGCGGCCATCTCGGTCACTCGTACGTCAGGACGGTCTGAAGGTGCTCGATCGGCCGCGTGAGGGCCGCGAAGCCCTCGGCCACCCGCTCGACCGGCAGCGTCGTCCTCGGCAGGCCGCCGAGGACCAGGCCGCCGGCGACCGCCAGCTCGATCGTCCGCTGGCGCAGCAGGTGCCACGACCAAGCCGGGTGGATGTTCCCGATCTGACCGCAGATCACCTGCACGCCGTTGTGGTGGAACTCGTCCCCCAGGATGAGGCCCTTGCCCTCGCCCTGGAAAAAGCCCGCTGCGACGACGATTCCGCGGCGCTTCACCACGCGGATCGCCTCGTTGAGGGCATGCGTGGAGCCGGTGCACTCGAAGGCGACCGGGATCCCCTCCGAGCCGTGCTCCTTCTTCAGCTGGTAGGCGACGTCGTTCTCGCCCGACGCGTCGATTGGCACGAACCCGAGCGAATCGGCGATCGCCAGCCGGTTCGGCAGGCGGTCGACGACGTACACGACGGAGGCGCCCGTGGCGCGGACGACCTGGGCCGCGATGAGCCCGACCGGGCCAGCCCCGAACACGACCGCCGGATGGCCGTTGTGCTGTCCCTCACCGAAGGCGACCGCGTTCACGCAGATCGGGCCCATCTGTGCGATGTCCACGCCGTCGTCGTGGCTGAGCGAGCCCGGGAGCCGCTGCCCGCCAACCGAGGCGTCGCGCAGCGTGAACTCGGTGTGGCGCCAGCTGCCGTACACCCGGGTGCCCACAGGGATGCCCTCGACGCGCGACTCGACGACCTCGCCCGAGGCCCGGTAGCCGAACGTGACCGGGTATTCCATGGACGGCGCGCCTGGACGGAAGATGCGCAGCTCGTTGTCCCAGGTTTTGTGGAGGTGCACGTTCGATGCGTCCTTTCCGTAGAACGTCATCTCCGTGCCGGGGCTGATCGCGGAGCGGACGGTCTTCACGAGGACCTGCCCGTCCTTCGGCTGCGGCGCGGGGTACGTGCCGCATTCCGCCTCGCCCGTCTCGAGGATCTGGACGGTCCGCCCGCCGATCTCGCCGCGCTCGACGATGCCGTCGATCATGCGTCCCATCATCGCCCCCTACGCCTTCGCGGCCGGCACGGCCGGCATCTGCGCCCGGAGGTAGCGGACGGTCTGCGGCAGAACCTCCTCCGCGGGCCCAGACAGGTTGCACTCGAGCGACGCGTACCCCTCGTAGCCCGTGAGATGGAGGGCGGTGAACAGGTTCCGGAAGTCGATGTGACCCTTGCCCGGCTCGAGGCGCTGGCTGTCGGCCAGGTGGACGTAGGCGAGCATGTCGCCGCACGTCATGAGCGACGCGCCCGGATCCGGCTCCTCGATGTTCATGTGGAAGATGTCGCCCATCATCTTCACATTCGGGCTGTTGGCGCCCTTCGCGAAGCGGAGCGCGTCCGCCACCTTCACCGAGACCGAGTTCTCGAAGCGGTTGATGGCCTCAATGATGAGCGTGCCGCCGACCTTCTCGGCGTGGCGCGTCACCTCCTCGAGGCCGCGCAGCCAGAGCGCCTCGTCGTCCTCGCGCGAACGACCCGTGCTGCAGTGCGGTGGCAGGTTCGCCGTGCGGCCGTAGATCGGGACGATGATGAGCCCCGCATCGAGCTCGGCCCCGAGCTCGAGGAGAACCTTCGTGTCCTCGATGCAAGCCTGCACCATCTCCGGGTCCGGGTCGATGAACCAGCCGCGGTGACCGGAACACATCGCGGTCACCGGTACCTTGTCGCGGATCGCCTCGCGCGCCGCGTCGATCATCGGGAAGTGGGAGAGCTCCATCCCGTCGAAGCCGTACGAGAGTGCGTTCTCGTGCTTCTCCTTCAGGGACGCGCCCGGCACGAGGCGCGACTGGACGGCGAGTTTCGTCATCGATTCCTCCGGGGACGCACTGTGCTGGCGGCGGTCGGGCGACCGCCGCGGGATCCGGGGCTCACGATCACCACATGGCGTTCGCCGGCTCGTCGAGGATAGCCTCGCGGAGCACAGCGATCGCCTTCGAGAGACCCTCGCCGGTCGAGGCGAGGCTGTCTTCGTGCTCGATGCTCAGCACATGGTCGTAACCGGCCACGCGGAGCGTGCTCACGAAGCGCTTCCAGAAGAGAGTGTCGTGCCCGTAGCCCACGGTCCGGAAGACCCAGCTGCGGGCGGCGACGTCGCGGTACGGGGTGCTGTCGAGCACGCCGTTCCGGGCCATGTTCCAAGGATCGATCGCGGTGTCCTTCGCGTGGACGTGGACGACCGCCTCGCCCAGCTCACGGATCGTGAGGATCGGGTCGATCTGCTGCCAGAAGAGGTGGCTGGGATCGAGGTTCGCGCAGATCATCGGGCCCACCGCATCGCGGAGGCGCAGGAGCGTGCCCGGGTTATAGACGACGAACCCCGGGTGCATCTCGAAGCCCAGCTTCACGCCGTGATCGGCCGCCATCGGCCCGGCCTCGCGCCAGTACGGGATCACCGACTCGTCCCACTGCCAGCGGACGATGTCGCTGAACTCGGACGGCCAAGCGCACGTCACCCAGTTCGGCTGGCGCCCGTCGGGGCCGTCGCCCGGGCAACCGCTGAACAGGTTGACGACGCCGACCTCGAGCTTCTCGGCGAGCTTGAGCGTCTTCACGTACGTGTCGTGGGATCGCTGCGCGAACGCACGGTCCGGGTGCAGCGGGTTCCCGTGGCACGAGAGCGCAGAGAGGATGAGCCCGCGCGACTCGAGCGCATCGCGGAAGCGGGCGAGCTTGTCCGGGTCAGCCAGCAGCTCGTCGGGCTTGCAGTGCTTGTCGCCGGGGTAGTTGCCCGTGCCGATCTCGACCGCGTCGAGCCCGGCAGCCTTCACCGCGTCGAGCATCGGCTCGAGGTCGAGCTGGCCGAAGATGGGGCTGAACACGCCGATCTTCATCGCATAGCCTCCTTGGGTTGCCCGGCGACCGTCCGCCGGGCGATCTCGTCCACGGTCACCCAGGTCCCGCGCCGCGCGCTCTCGAGTGCCGCCTCGACGAAACGGAGGTGACGGACGCCGTCGTCGAAAGTGGGCAGTGGCACCGGGCATTCGTCACGTGGGATCTCTCCGCGGATCACCTGGTACGCCGAGGCGATCAGGCCGCGCAGGGCATCTGCCCAGCCCTCGTTGTGGCCACCCGGAAGGCGTGCGAGCGCACGCGTCGCCGGCGCGCCGGCGCCTGCCGAGCGGAGGATCGTCTCGTTCGGGCTGTCCCGGTGACCGATCCAGAGCTCGTCCGGACGCTCCTGCCGCCAGGTGGCGGACGCCGTCGCGGCGTCCACGCGTATCTCCAGGTCGTTCCGATGACCGGCGCTAACCTGGGAAACCGTGAGCGCCCCGCGCAGACCTCCCGCGAAACGGAGGAGCATTGCCGCCTGGTCCTCGGTCGAGACATCGACGAGGGCGTCTCCCGCTCCGTCGTCGCGGAACGTCTCGGCGTGCCGAAACGACCGCCGCTGCCGGTGCAGCGTGGTGGTGTCGGCCAGGACCGCCTCGAGCCGTCGACCGGTGACCGTCTCGGCAAGGTCCACCCAGTGCGTGCCGATGTCGGCGATCGCGCGCGAAGCGCCGCCCTGCCCTGGATCAATCCGCCAGTTCGTGTCCGACGCGAGGAGGAGCCAGTCCTGGAGGTAGTGGCCGTGGATCGCGTGCAGGGCGCCGAGCTCTCCGTCTAGTACCCGGGCGCGCAGCTCGGCGACCATTGGGAAGAACCGGTAGTTGTGGCCCAGGACGGTAACCCGGTCGCTGCTGGCCGCGAGCCTGGCCACCTCCTCGGCGCTCGCGGTGTCGGTGGCCAGCGGCTTCTCGCAGAGCACGTGCTTCCCGGCGCGCAGGGCAGCCGTGGCCACCTCCACGTGTAGGTAGTTCGGCGTGCACACGTGGACGACATCGACCGACGGGTCCTCGACGATCTCGCGGTAGTCGTCCGTCGCGTGATCCACCCGGAGTGTTCGAGCAGCCCGTGCGGCCAGCTCCGTGGTGGCGGCCACGACTGCCACCACGTCGACGTCGCCGATGCGGCGCAGCGCCTCGACGTGCTGGCTGCCGGCGAAACCGATTCCGACAACGGCCGCGCGCGTCCTCCTCGGGGTCATCCGGGTCGTTCCTCTCGTGTCTCGGATGCCGCGCCCACCGACATGGCGCTCGAGTGCCGGGCGATCGTGTCCGGCAATCCCTCACGCGAGAAGAGCTCGTCGGTCACCATCGCGACGGCGCCGATGATCCCGCCCAGCTCCCCCAGCGACGAGGGAACGATCTGGAGGGAGCGGGTCGCGAGGGGCGGGGACCGGCGGTAGATGGTCTCCCGGATCGCGGCCAGGATCTGGCCGTCCGCCGCGGAGACGCCGCCACCGATGACGATCAGCGAGGGATTGAAGAAGTTGACGATCGTGGCGAGCATGCGTCCGATCAGGTGGCCGCTGCGGACGAGGAGGGCGACGCTCGACGGATCGCCCCGTTGCGCAGCCTCGGCCACCGAGCGGGCCGACACCTTCCCGTCGCGCAGCAACAACTCGCCCAGGACCAGGCTGCCGCCGTCGGTGGCCAGCTCCAGCGCCGCCCGACCCAGCGCGTGCCCGCCGGCGAGCGCCTCCAAGCAGCCGATATTGCCGCAGCGGCAAATGACACTGGCGTCATCGGTCACCTGGGCGTGGCCGACGTCGCCGGCGCAGCCCAGGGCCCCACGGTGGAGCATCCCGTCGGAGATCAGGCCGGCCCCGATCCCCGTCCCGATCTTCACGTAGACCATGTTGGCGTGGCCCTGGGCGGCCCCGGAGCGCCACTCGGCCAGGGCCAGGATGTTGACGTCGTTGTCGACCCAGACCGGAGAGCCGTAGCGGGCCGACAGGCGCTCCCGGACGGGGTAGTCGTCCCAGCCCGGCATGATCGGGGGCGAGACCGGCCTGCCGGTCCCGAACTCGACGGGACCGGGGAGCCCGATGCCGACGCCCAAAGGAGATCGGCCGGACAGCCCGGTCTCGGCCAGGCACTCGGCCGCCAGCCGCTCCGCCTCGCCGAGGATCGGCTCGGGACCATCGGCCACGTCTGCGGGCTCTGCCCGATGAGCAAGGATCCGACCGGTGAGATCGGTGACCGCGACGTCGATGCTGGTCGCTCCGACGTCAACGCCCACGACATGCCCAGCTTCGGACCTGAACCGCAGGTCGCGGGGCGGCCTGCCGCCGCGGCTGCGGCCTGGGCCGGCCTGTTCGATGATCCCGGCCTGCACCAGTTCGCGGACCCGCTGGGTTACGACGGCCCGGCCGAGCCCCGTCCGCTCGCTGATCTCGTTGCGCGACCGATCGCCGTGGAGCCGGACGGCCTCGAGCACGAGGTGGGTCGCATCGATCCCCTCGTTGAGGTGCCAGGAGTCCCGCGACACGTCCAGCATGCCGACCGTCACAGCGAGATCTTGTGCATCGCGTCAGTCTATCTTCGGCCGATCATCAGCGCAAGACCATTCGCGACCTGCGGAAGCGGCGCTCGTATCCCGCCGCCGGGGGAGTTCGGGAACCTTGCCGAGCAGGGTCACGCCGTGGCCTTCCGGCAGATCCACCTCGGGCGCCTCCGGCAGCACATGGCGGCTGAACCCTAAAGCACCGGGGGGGGCGCCGACACGCGCCTCGGGCCCGCGGAGCCCGAGCGCGAACAGCGCCACTCCGATCGCGGTCGCGCATGCACACAGCAACAACGCTGCTGTGACGCTCAGAACCCCGGCCTGGACCAGCGTGCTGGCGATGAACGGGGCGATCACTCCACGCGCGCCGGTGATCGCGTTCCAGCCGCTCATCGCGGCCGCCCGCTGCGACAGTGGCGTCTCCTCGCTGATGACGGCGGCGATCCCGACCTCGATCGAGGAACCGCTCACCCCGATCCCGACGGCCGCCAGCCAGACGATGGCAACGCTCGGCGCCAGCGCGTAGGCGAGAAGCCCGAGGAGGCCGATGAAGCTGCCGACCTTCATCGGGGCCAGCGATCCGAGCCGATCGGCGACGACGCCCCAGGCGAAGAACGACATCGTCGTCGCGACCGCCGACAGGACGCCGATGATGCCGACGTCGGACAGGGACAAATCGAGGCGGTCGACGTTGACGAGCGCGAACAGCGGCCCGGCGGCGATGAACCCGCCGCCGTAGAACCCCTGGGCGAGCACCACGCGATTGAGTCGTGGTCGCGAGCGCATGGCCCGGATCGACTCGCGTGCCGAGTAGGCGGGCGGGGCGGCGGTCGCCGTCGACGCCCGACGGCCGAGGAAGATGACGGCACAACCGACCCCGACCGCGCCGGCGATCGCGACCGCCGTTGGGCCCCCGAGCTGGTCCGCCAAGACGCCACCGATGAGCGCGGCGACCGTCGCGGCCGCCGCCCGACCCGAACCGATGAACCCGACGACGCGGCCACGCATCCGGGCCGGGTAGCTGGCACCCCACAGGCGCAGCTGGAACGGCGAACTGAACGACATGCTGAGCCAGAACACCATCGCGATGGCGATGAGGACGAACGGGCTCCCGATGAACGGCAGGGCGAGCAGGACCCCGGCCCCGACACCGCGCAGGAGCGAGAACTGACCGATCGATCGCGGACCGAACCGGCCGGCGAAGACGCCGAGCAGGTTCGCCAGGAACGGCGCGGCGGCGAGCGCCGCGAGGCCAAGGGGATCGAGGCCGCCGCGGCGCGAGATCGTCGGCAGCAGGGCGCCCACGAGCGCCCCCGTCACGCCGACGCCGATGGCGGCGACGAGGTCGAGCGTCAGGTTGCGCCCGAGCGTGCGGAGCCCCTCGATCGAATCGCGCGTCGGCCGTCGCACCGGGTACCTCGAACCGGCCCAAGGGCCTGCGAGGTGAGCTGACGGGCTCGGCGGTGGGCTCGCCGTCGCGGTCGGTCCGCGATCCGCCCCAGGTGAGGGTGGGTCCCCCGTCCTCGGGTGAGGTTCGGCCGGTAATGATACTAGCAGGCGAGCGGGCCGGCGGGCATGCCGGCGGGCATGCCTCGAGCGCGTCACCTATTCTCAGCTTGCGATTAAACCTCGTCAGGCAGCTCTCTTGACCGCCGGGTAGCGGGTTCGTGGGGGGCGGCGGGTGCCCTTTGGGCGTCCGGGACCGGCCGTATGGTATTTCCGTGGCCTGGCCGGCGTGCCGATGGCGCCACGAAGTCGACGAAACCCCCGGCGGACCCGCGTCGGGGTGAGCCGGGCGGGGTCACAGGGTCGTTCCCAGGGCAGGCGGTC
>DATCGK010000523.1:0-3139 GCA_036508975.1 Candidatus Limnocylindrales bacterium | reverse complement strand
CTCCCAGTCCGGCGACCCACTGAGCAGAGACGCCTGGCTGATCGGCACCATCGACGGCTCCAGGAGCAGGATCGGTGCCGGGTATGCAAGCCTGCTGGGCAGTGGGCACGGCACCGTGGCTCTCGTGAAGGCGCCGCCTGTCGGTGACGCGGCGGCGACCTTCGTGTTCTGGGCCGACGGCGCACTGACCGACGCCCCGCTCGCCGGAAGCCCATTCGCGTGGTCCGGTGACGGTTCCCTGCTCGCCGTGGAAACCGCACCGGGCGCTCCGCCGAGTGGGCAGACCGGCTCGACCGGCGGCTCGCAACCGGCGCGGCTCGTGGTGCTCGTGCGCGCATCCTCAGACCGTCGTCTCGACAGCGGCACTGACCTCGTCGACGGCCGCTTCCCGGTCAGCTTCAGCCCGGATGGGACCCGCCTCGCCGCGACCAGCGCGAGCGGCGGAACCCTGGAGTTCGACCTCGCCACTGGTTCGGTTGCCCGGCTCAGTGGCGTGACCCCGTTCGGCTGGACCCCCGAGGGTGGGCTCGTCCTGGTGGCCGAGGGTGCCGGCGTGCGAATCAGGAGCGCGGACGGAACGGAGGCTACGCCGCAGCTCCCGCCCGGCCTGCCGGTTTACGGCCCCGGAGGCTCGGTCGCCGTTCTCGACGCGGGGCAGGCATTTGGGGCTGGAGCGATCACGGTTGGCCGGAGCGGGACATGGCGAACGGTCCACGGCCTCACCGCCGGCGAGGGGACGCCGATCACCTGGACCGTCGACGGGAGCCGATGCTTCGTCGCGTCGGGAACCACGGACTCGAGCAGGGATCTCGACCGCGTGTTGCTCGTCACCGTTCCATGAGGCGCCGATTACCGCGCGTCGGTGGCGCCGCCGAGGAGTCCGCCCTGCCGAGCCTTGCCGCGAGGGATTCTGAGGTGATTTCTGCGAGTCCACGCGCGAGGCCCGATGTGGAGCGCCGAGCCAATACTACGCACTTGCTTATCCGATTGCCTCAGCACACCACAACATGTAGTGTCCGGCGGTCAGTCGCCTGGATCGGCGATGACGCCGTCCAGCGCCGGGCGGTCGATGATGTCGATCGAGAAGCGGGCGCTGGTGACGCCGGTGGCACGGCCGCGTCGCCGGCTGGTCGCGCCATCTGCGAGCGTCCTGCGCCGGGCGCTCGAGGGGCTCACCGCCCAGGAGCAGACCGCGATCAGCCTCGTCGTCCGTGGCGTCCTGCCCGAAGCCGCGCTCCGCCCCGAGCTGGACCGGATCGCCGCCGACCGGGCCACCCTCGAAGCCCGCCTGGCGACGGTGGAGGCCCAAGGCACCCCGAGCCTGCCCACGATGGCATCGAGGGCCTCCGGTGCGCCATCTGCTTCTGGCAGATGCGGGTGATCGGCGCGGAGGCGCAGCTCGAGACCGCTGCGCCGGCCCGCCGCACGCGACGGGGCCGCACCTCGCGGTGGGCTGCCTGGCGAGTGGCGGTGGCGAGCCTGATCGGCAACCTCTACGCGGCCGAGGAGACCCGGACGCACCTGGAGCGCCGCTACCTCGATGGCCATCCCGCGCTTTTCCCCGGAGCGATCGCGGATTGGGAGCGACTCCGGGACAGTGCCGAGCGTCTCGCCGGCCTGAGCGATGCCCTCCGGCCGCAGATCGATGGCACGCCCCGCCTGCGAGGAGCAACGACAGATCTCGACCTCGACGCGCTCCGAGCCCGAGCACGTGCGCTGGCCGCGACGGTGGTCGCCCGGATCGCCGATGAGGCCCGGGCCGCGACGCTCGACATTCTCGGTGACACCGAGGGTGCAACCTCGATCGCGGCTCGACGGCTGCGAGCGAATACCGAAGCCCAGGCGTGAGCCAGCAGCGCCCCGTGGCGTGACGATTCCTAGTCTGCGCGGCTGCGATTGGAGCGGTCTCCGAACCGACAGGTACTTCCTCGCCCGGGCAGTTCCTACTTCACCCCGGTGCCGAACCACGATCCCTGGTCGCCGCTGAAGAGGACGCCATCTCGCATCAGGAACGGCGTGGCTTGGCCGCCCATGGCCGCGGCGGTGTCGCCTGCCAGGACGAGCTTCGTCCAGTGGATCCCGTCGAGTGAGACCCAGTACTCGGTGGGCTGGTTGGCGGCGCGGATCCCGTGGCCGAGGAGCCGCGTCCCATCGCCCGCGAAGAGCCCATTCGCCCCCTCACCCACGCCCACCCCGACCCCGATGACCCCGAGCGGGTCAGCCGTGCTGACCTTCCAGCTCCGTCCGTCGGGCGAGGTCCAGAACGTGTTCCGGCCGGGCGTGCCACCGGTGGAGCTGATGGCCACCAGTCCGTCGGTGCCGGCGTGGACGTTGTAGAAGCCGTCTCCCGGATGGGCCTGGACGGCGGCACGGGTCCAGTGCAGCCCGTCGGCCGACCACCAGGCGACCGGCGATCCCGGCGTCGGCCCGGCGTCTCCCACCGCGACGAAGCCCGTGCCGAACGCGGCGACACCCTGCACGCTGAAGGCGGGACTCCCCGGAAGCGACACGGTCTGCCAGGTGACCCCGTCGGCGCTGAAGGCGATCCGGTACGGCGACCCCTCGAGGATCGCCACGGCGCCGCTTTGGTTCCCGACCAGATCGCTGTCTCGGTTGAGGCGCATCTGGGCCGCGGCGTTCGACGTCCAGGTCACGCCATCAGTCGAGTGCCAGACGGTCGTGTCGCCCGTCTTGCTTTGGACCGCCACGACGACTCCATCGGCGCAGGGAGCGGCCAGCGCGATGATCGCCGGACCAAACGTGTCGGCCGGGAGTGCGACCCAGCTTCGACCGTCGCGGGAGATCCAGGCCGGGAGCGAGGCTTGGAAGCTCGTCTGGCCGAGCGCAAGGTAGCCGCCGGACCAGGCCACGACCGACTGGGCGCTCACTGGTCCGCCCTCGAGCGGCTGGAGCCGCAGGCCGCTCCAGACCGCGGTCGAGACGGGCGGCACCGACCCGCTCGGCAGCGGCACGGAGGGCGTCGGTGCCGGGCTCGGGGAGGCGCTCGGAGACGGGGAGCTGGGCTGCGGCGCGGTCGTGTCGCCGATCCAGACGACCACCCGGTCGCCGCCCGCTCAGCGCCAGGGCCCCCACGCCCGGTCGGTCGTACCCAGTGCCCCCGTCCGCGAGGGTGACCGGC
>DATCGK010000522.1:0-5962 GCA_036508975.1 Candidatus Limnocylindrales bacterium | reverse complement strand
ACGTCGACGCAGGGCTCGGCGATGACGTACGTCATGGTCTGGGATCTCCTGATGTGGATGGCGAACCGGGGCTCGCGGCCGCCCGCGCGCCGAGCAAGAGCGTACCAGAGCGCGAGGCCGGCGCGGTCCCGTCCGGACACGTGCCCGGTGTGAGCGGGCGCCCACCCCGTGCGCCGGAGGCCCGGCTGGAGGTCCACCGGAGACAACGTGGCGCATCATGCTTGACACCCCGCGCGGCCGGGGGCGACGGCCGGCGCCGGCCACGTGGGCCCGGCATCCCGGACCCGAGGCCGGCCCGCCGGGTCGCCTGCCAGGCCTGAGATGAGCTACCAGCGCCTGCCGTGCTCGCAGGGGCCGAGCCGGGGCTCCACCGTCAGGGCCAACGCTTGGCACCTTCCGCAACACCCGCAAACACGAGCACCAGGACCGGGAGCAACGGCGTGATAGCGGCGATCAGGCGGCGCGCGCGCGTACCCATCGGGGACCTCCTCGCCCGGCCGTGCCGGGCATCGGCGGCCGCGCGTCGATCCCTCCGTGGGTGCCCGATCGAACCGTGCGGGAGCCGCAGTGTGGCGACGCCCGCTTATCTGCGGCTTATCTGACGAAGGCGACTTCGCGCGTCACATCTCCTGGGGCACGTACGCCGGGTCGAGGTACGTGTCGGGATCGTCCTTGAACTCGAGCAGGCAGCCCTTGCCGCAGAACCAGTAGGTCGTGCCCTCGTGCTCGAGCGAGAGCTTCGACGTCTCCGTGTCGACGTCCATCCCGCACACGGGATCCTTGACGATGGCCATCGGTCTGCTCCTTCCGGGGACGCCGCTCCGGGTGGGACCCGTCGGCGTGAGGCGATGATCCGCGGAGGCTAGCGCACCCGGGCTTCCGGGGCCACGGGGCGTCCGGGGCCACGGCCGGGCTTCCGGGGCCACGGGGCGTCCGCGGAAGCGTAGGATCGGAACCCATGGACCGACCCGACGCCCCCGCCGACCCAGCCGCCGACCCGCGCGCCATCCTGCTCGAGCAGCGGGCGCAGCTGCTCGCCGAACTCGCGGAGATCTCGATCCGCGCACCCGAGCCCATGACGTACGGCTCGCAGGCCGCGGCCGCCAGCCAGGTCTTCGAGCAGCAGCGCGACCTCGCCCTGCGCGAGCACACGCGGACCGCGATCGCGGTGATCGACGCCGCCCTCGTACGGCTGGACGCCGGCACGTTCGGCTCGTGCACCTCGTGCGGGCAGCCGATCGGTGCCGAGCGCCTGGTAGCTCTCCCCGCCGCCGCCCTGTGCATCGATTGCCAGCGCACGAAGGGCCGCCGGTGAGCGAACCGGGGATGCCGGGCGAACGCTCGCAGCTGCCTGCGCTCGTCACGATCGACGAGATCCGTGTCGCCGCCGCGATCCTGCGCGGGATCACGGTCCGCACGCCGCTCGTTCCGTTCGGGCGCCCGGAGCGCCGCCACTGGCTCAAGGCCGAGTCCCTCCAGCCGATCGGCGCGTTCAAATTGCGCGGCGCATACGTCGCGGCGGCGATGCTGGCGCCGGCGGATCGCGCCCGCGGCCTGATCACCTACTCGTCCGGCAACCACGCGCAGGGGGTCGCGCGGGCGGCCCGGCTGTTCGGCGTCCCGGCGGTGATCGTCATGCCGTCCGACGCCCCTGCGCTCAAGCGGGCCCGCGTCGAGGCCGACGGGGCCGAGGTGGTCATCGTGGGGACGGCATCCGACGAGCGGCGGAGGGTGGCCGAGGAGATCGCCGCCGCCCGGGGCCTCGCGATCATCCCGCCCTACGACGACCGGCGGATCGTGGCCGGGCAGGGCACGGCCGGACTGGAGATCGCCGAGGACATGCCCGACGTGGCGGCCGTCCTGGTACCGGTGGGCGGCGGCGGGCTGGCGGCAGGCGTGGCCGCCGCGATCACGGCGCTGGCCCCGGGCGCGCGGCTGATCGGTGTGGAGCCGGAGCTGGCCGCCGACGCGCGCGAGTCGCTGGCGCAGGACCGGATCGTGCGCTGGGACGCCGACCGGGTGAGCCGGACGATCGCGGACGGGACGCGGACGCAGTCGATCGGGCGCCTCAACTTCGCGCACCTGCGCGTGCAACTGGACCTGATCGTGACCGTCACGGAAGCGGAGATCGCCGCCGCGGTCCGCCTGGGCGCCGAGGAGGCACGACTGGTGGTGGAGCCGTCGGGTGCGCTGCCGATCGCCGCGATGCGCTTCCACGCCGAGGAGGCGGGGCTGACGGGTCTCGACGGGCCCATCGTCGGCGTGGTCTCGGGCGGGAACGTGGACCCGGACCGCTACCTGGAGTACCTCGAGGCGCCGGTCCCGGTCGAGGAATAGGCGCACGGGGCGTGTCGCGCCTGGGCTGCGCCGGCATTACGATGCTGGTCGCACTGGGAGCCGCCACGTCCATCATGACCCGCGTCCTGCTTGCCAGCCTGAGCCGGAGCTGAATCCACACCGATGATCCAGTACCTCTGGACCTCGCTGCTCGCCTTCTCGGGGCAGTTCATCGTTCCCGACTGGGGTGCGCTGGTCGCGCTGATCCCGATCGGCATCGCCGCGATCGTGCTCCTGACCACCTCGTGGATGGTGTTCCGGTTCGCGACCGCCGGGCCGACCAGCCGGGGCATCCACAAGATGCCACCCGTGACGCCGGCCGGAACCCACGTGACCGGGCCGTCGGTTGCCCCGGTGCTGGCGGCGCTCGGCGTATTCATGCTCCTGTTCGGTCTGTTCAGCGGCGGCATCTGGCTGTGGGTCGGCATCGCCGCCCTGGTGATCGCGCTCGTCTACTGGGGTGGCGAGAGGCTGCGCAATGGCGGACGACATAGCGGGCGCGACGGCGGAGGGACCACCGAAGGGACCGGCGGGGGATCCAGCGACCAGGGTCGATGACGTACCCGCCCTGGCCGCGCCGCTTCCGCCGGGACTGACGGTCCGACCGATCCACCGACGGCGCTCGCGCGATGGAAGTGGTGTCAAACTTCCCGAGGGGTCAACCATGCGCTCCGATACCGTCCGCCAGCTCCTCACCGCGCTGTCGTTCCTGCTGACGATGGCCGTCAACATCGCGGCCAATGCCCTGCCGATCAACGGCCAGATGACGTCCACGATCAGCGACCGCTTCCACGTGTACGTCATCCCGGCCGGCTATGTGTTCGCGATCTGGGGCGTGATCTACGTCCTGCTCGGCGCGTTCACCGTCTGGCAGGCGCTCCCCCGCAATCGCGAGGACGCGACGCTCCGCTCGCTCGGCTATCTCCCCGCCCTGTCCGGCCTGCTCAACACCGTCTGGCTGCTGCTCTTCCAGTACGAGGTGTTCGCGCTCACGGTCCCGGTGATGGTGGCGCTCCTGGTCACCCTCATCGCGATCCATCTCCGCCTCTGGGACCGTCGGGACGCCCTTCACGGCACGACGTACTGGACCGTCCGGGCACCGTGGTCCGTCTATCTCGGTTGGATCACCGTGGCCACGATCGCCAATGTCGCCCAGGCGGGCGCCGCGCTCGGCTTCGACGGCTTCGGGATCGATCCCGTCCTGATCGCCGCCGCGGTGCTCCTCATCGGGACGGCCATCGCGGCTACGTTCGTGGCGCGGTTCCGTGACGTCGCCTACGGCCTGGTCATCGTCTGGGCGTACGCCGGGGTCGTGGCCAAGGAGTCCGCCGTGGCCCCCGTCGCCGTGGCGGCCGGGTTCGGCGCGATCCTCGTCACGGTCCTCGTGGTCGCCGCGCTGGCCCGGCGCGAACCCAGGCCGGGCAGGACGAACGCCGCGGCAACCGCAGCCTGACCGGAGCCCGCGCGATCCTACCGGCCGCCCATTGCCCGGCGCGCCCGGAGGAACCCGGAAAGGGCGTCCCAGCCGGCAATGACGACGATCGCCATCGCGACGACCGCGGCCGTCGGCGCCAGCGATGCCCCGGCACCGATCCCCTCCATCTCGGCGACCGCCTCGGGATTCAGCACGCGCCCGGCCTGGAGCAGCCAGACGGCGGGGATCGCGAATGCCGCGGCCAGGATGGCGTTGATCACCGCGAAGGTCCAGGTCCAGCGACGGGCGGCGTACGCGGCGATCGTGAAGCCGATCTTGAGCACCATGACCATGGCATCGACCTTCACGCCGCCCGGCTGAGGCGTCGAGATCCGGTAACGAAAGGACCCACCCCATCGGACGGGACCTTTTGGTGCGGGCGGCGTTCGAGGCTGCCCGAGCGACTCCCGCGCGGCCTGTCGCGAGGGAGTCGCCTGTCGCGTGGGAGTCGCCTGTCGCGTGGGAGTCGCCTGTCGCGAGGGAGTCGCCTGTCGCGAGGGAGAAGGGGCGGGCGTCGCGCGTCCCGGATAGGAAAGAACCCCGGGGTGGTCGAGTCCCGGGGTTCACGGAGAAGCGTATTGGTTGCGGGGAGGGGATTCGAACCCCTGACCTTCGGGTTATGAGCCCGACGAGCTGCCGCTGCTCCACCCCGCGACTGCCTACACTACCGGCGATCGGCCGATCCGTCAAAGGCGGACCCAGGGGAGCCACCGGGCGTGACCCCAGTGGCTGCGTCTGCCAGCGTCTCGGTCGGCGCCTCGTCCGGCGCCCCGGTCGCCCCCTCGTCCGGCGTCTCGGTCGCCCTCTCGGTCGGCGCCCCGGTCGCCAGCTCCGCCTGTGCCCTCAGCGCCGCACGCCACGTCTCGAGGGCTACGGGCCACCAGCGATCCATCGGGCCGTCGGATCCGTACCAGTCGCGGCCGGGCCACTGGCCGTGGTGGGCGTCGTCCAGCACCAGCGACGGCGCGCCCGGCAGCAGCGCGGACCTCAGCGGGATGAGCCCGTCGCCCTCGACAGTCGCGACCGTCGGGTCCGGCCGCAGCCGCTGGTACATCGCCCAGTCGCCGCGCTCGGTCCTCGTGCCTTCCCGCCGCCCGGGGCTCACCGTGGACGCCACAGCCAGGTACCCGACCCGCGGCGCGAAGAACGGCCCCGGGATCTCGCGGTTGGCGAAGTCCGCGGCCTCGGCGCCGACGCGGTTGGCGATCTCGCCCCCGCTGGTGACCACGTGGGGGGTGCCGAGCGTGACGATCGCCCCCATCCGGCCCGAGGCGTTGAGGCGCCGGCCCGCGAACGGCACGGGCGACGTCAGCAGCCGCGCCGACATCCCGCCCGCGGAGTGGCCGATGACCAGGACGGGCGAACCCATGCTGACCGTTGCGGACCGCTCCGACGCGGTCAGGAGCGCCCGGCCTGACCGCGTGAGGATCGGCCCCAGGCCGTGCCTCGCCGCCAGGAGCCAGTCAGGCGTCCAGACGTTCCCGATGACGACATCGGCAACCCCACGCTCCAGGAGACGGCGGGCGAACGGCCGGTAGACGGGCGGGCTCATGAGGAAGCCCCCCAGCACGAGGATGGTGGGGGCCGGCGGCCGGCCGGCCAGGACCGCCTCGACCCAGGCGGACGGGCGGGACGGCTCGGGCGGACGGAACGCGGCGGGCGGAGTGGGTTCGGCGATCATCCGGGAACCTCCTCGAGCACCGGCAGAACGGCCGGCAACCGATCCAGGTGGCTGGGCTGCATCGCGTCCCAGAGCCGCCGCCTGCCGATGGCGAAGCCCAGCAGGAGCGCCGCCCCGGTGCCGATGCCGGCCGCGTAGAACGGGTACCGCATGTCCTGCTGGGCCAGGATGCCGGCCCCGAGCGACGCGACGATCGTCCCGATGGTCCCTGCCGCACCGAACAGGCCCTGGGCGGTAGAGCTGCGGCCGGGGGGCGAGGCACGCGCGACCAGCATGTACAGCGCCGGCGATGCGAACGCGAACGCCGTGCCCTCGACCAGGCCGAGCAGGACCACGAACCAGACCGTCGGGATCAGGGGGTACAGCGCCCCACAGACCGCGATCCCGGCCATCCCGGCGACGAGCGCGATGAAGCCGCCCCTCTGGTCGATGTAGCGGCCGGTGAACGGGGACAGGAGCAGGACTGGGAG
>DATCGK010000521.1:0-3055 GCA_036508975.1 Candidatus Limnocylindrales bacterium | reverse complement strand
AACGGCGGCGCCGAGGTGGTGACGCTCCTCAAGACCGGGAGCGCGTACTACGCGCCGGCCGCGTCGGTCGTCGAGATGGTCGAGGCGATCCTTCGGGATCGGCGGCGCGTCCTGCCGTGCGCCGCGTACCTCCGCGGCGAGTACGGAATCGACGGCCTCTACGTCGGCGTGCCGATCGTCCTGGGCAACGGCGGGGTGGAGAAGGTCATCGAGATCGGACTGACGGACGACGAGCGAGCGGCCTTCAGCCGTTCCGCCGACGCAGTGCGGGACCTGCTCGCGAAGCTGCCGGCCTGAGCGGACCAGCCCCGTCTGGCGGTGCCCGAGTGCACCGCCGCCGAGGGCCGACCGGATCCTCTTCGGCGCCGTTCGTACTAGACTCGACGGGCTTTTGGGGCCGTCGCCGGAGGGCGGCCACCACCTCGAGCACGAAGGAGGGACTTTCGATCGTGCGACGCATACGTCTCGCTCTCGCTGTCGCCGCCGCCGCCCTGATCGCGGCAGCCGCGCCGGTCGGCGCCATCTCCCCGCAGCGCATAAGCGCGCAATCAGACAGCCCGTCGGCGGGGGCCACGGTGGACACGGCATACGCGCTCGTCCAGCTGAGGGGCGCGCCGCTCTCTACGGACGTCAAGACCAAGCCGGCGCCGGGCAAGAAGATCGACTTCAACAACGGCGCCACGAAGGCGCTCCGGGCGCAGCTCTCCGCGCTTCGCAACGACTTCAAGCAGTGGCTGCGGACGAACGCCCCGAAGGCCCAGGTCACGGGCTCGTGGGACATCTCCCTGAACGCCGTCTCGGTCAAGCTCAATGGGACCTCGCTCGACCAGTTGGCGATTGCGCCACAAGTGACGCACGTTGAATACGAAGGCCTCTATCACCCAGACGTCGCCACCGTCGACCCTGACCTCACTCTCATCAACGCCCTGAACGCCTGGACACAGGTGGGCGGCAACGCCAATGCTGGCAAAGGGGTCAAAGTCGCGATTGTCGACACGGGGATCGACGTATCCAACCCGTGCTTCAAGGACACGGACTTCCCGACCACAACCCAGCTCGGTGACAATCACTTCACCAACAACAAGGTCATCGTGGCCAAGGTCTTCAGCAACAAGACCCCGAGCCGCGGCTACTCGGCTGCGCCCGTTCAAGAGCACGGTACGCATGTTGCCGGCACGGTCGCGTGCGACTTCAACACCGCAGCCACCGTCAGTGGCGCTTCAATCCCGTACGGGATCTCTGGCGTCGCGCCGGCCGCTCAACTCGGCAACTACAACATCTTCCCCGGCGATGTCACGAACGCCCGATCCGAAGATATTCTCAATGCCCTAGAAGCAGCATACCTCGACGACATGGGCGTCGCGAACCTGAGCCTCGGCGGTGGGGCCCATGGCATCCAGGACCTCCTGACGATCGCGGTCGACAACCTTGACCTCGCGCACATGGTCGTCGCGGTCGCAGCGGGCAACTCAGGTGACGGCGAGCCGGCAGCACATCCGCCGCTTCCGGCGGGCCATTACACGGTCGAGTCGCCGGGCTCGGCGGCGCGCGCCCTTACCGCCGGCGCATTCACCGTCGGTCACTCGGTGCGGTCGCTGGTCAAGCAGGGCACGACATACTACGCATCCGAGGACGGCGAGTTCGCGGTTCCCTCTGTGGATCTCACCGGGATGACCGTCCAGGCGCTGGGCGGTAGCCCGGCGGAACTGGTTGACGGTCACCTCGACGGATGCACGACCTACAGCTCGTCGGTCACCGACAAGCTCGTCCTTGTCGCCCGCGGCGTGTGCACGTTCGCGGAGAAGGTCTACTTCGCCCAGGCTGCTGGTGCGGCCGGGGTCATCATCGTGAACCGCGATCCGACGCCGATCCCGATGGCCGACGACCCTGCTCTCGGGAACACCATCCCGGCCGTCATGGTTGGCCTAGCTGATGGGCTTGCGCTCTACGCAAGCATCCCGACTAACGCGACGATCACTGCGCCGCTCTACGTTTCTCTGGACGATCCACTGACTGCGGCATTCGCGCCGGAGAAGAACGTCCAGTCGAGCTTCTCGAGCCAAGGTCCGACCGACGTCGATTTCCGGGTCAAGCCAGACGTCATGGCTCCGGGCGAGAACGTCCTGAGCTCGATCCCGGCCGCGTTCTGCGCAAGCCCGCCTTGCTTTGCCTTCTTCGCCGGCACCTCGATGGCTACCCCGCACCTCGCCGGCTCGGCTGCGGTGGTGAAGGGTGCGCACCCCACGTGGGATGCGTGGCAGATTCGCTCGGCGATCGTGAACACCGCTGATCAGGACGTCATCAAGTCCGCGACGGATGGGACAACAATCGTGACCGATGTCAACATCGTCGGCGCCGGGCGCGAGAACCTGTTCTCGGCCGTCAAAGCCTCCGTCTTCCTCGACCCGGTCAGCGTCAGCTTCGGCGCGGTCCCGTCAAGGTCCGGGCAGACGAAGACATTCGCCCTCGCCGTGACGAACACGGCCGCAACGGCAGCGACCCTCTCGATCGTCGGGTCGGGCACGGGAATCGCTTTTAGAGTCTCTCCCGCAAGCGTGGAGGCTGGCGCCACGGCGACCGTCACGGTGACGGCGACGTTCGACAAGGCCGCCGCGGCCGGCGACCACCAGGCTCAGCTCAACATCACGGTAGGCACCGCGCAGGTCGCTCACGCCGCCGTGTATGCATTCGTGAAGTAACCCTATAGGGCGGGCGCCTCACCGCCCGCCCGTCTGGATTCGATATCGAGGCCCCGGCCCCGGCCGGGGCCTCATCACGTCCACCGCGCCGCTAGACTCGCCGCGTGACCCACCACTACACGATCCTCCACGGCGGCACCGTCCTGACCCTCGACGGGGCGCTCCCGACCGACGCCGCCTCGCGCGCTGCCGCCTCGGGCGCGCCCGACGCCGCCGGTTGTCGCGCCACGGCACTCTGCTACGCCCACGACCGGATCCTGGCCGTCGGAGACGACGCCGAGATCCTGGCCCTGGCCGGGCCCGACTCGGTCGTCGTCGACCTCCGGGGTCGGGCCGTCCTGCCGGGGTTCGTGGAG
>DATCGK010000520.1:0-3358 GCA_036508975.1 Candidatus Limnocylindrales bacterium | reverse complement strand
GAGGACCTCGAAGCCACTGGTGGCGGCCCAGCCGGCCACCTCCATGAGGGGCGTCTCGGGGAACGGTGCGGTCAGGAAGCCGAGCTTCATCGCGGCTGCTCCTCCATGGTGGACGCGGCGTCACTGGCGGGACCCAGGGTCACCGGGTCACCTCGACCCAACGACCGCTGCGCGAGCTCTCGAGGACCGCGTCCCCGATGAGCATCTCCTCGTGCCCGTCGGCGAACGTCGCGTAGGCGGGCGCCTGGGACGGGGCGCCCGCGAGGACGTCATCGTAGATCGCGCTGAAGACCGCACCGAACGTGTCCGCGAAGCCCTCGACGTGGCCGCCGGGCAGCCGGGCAGCGGAGCGGCCGGCGGCATTCATGAGCGCGGGGTTCCGGAGCAGGAGCTCGTTGGGACGGTCACGATGACCGATCCACAACTGCTCCGGCTGCTCCGAATCCCAGGCGACGGCGGAGGAGGAGCCGTCGATCTGGTAGGCGAGGCTGTTCTTGCGCCCGGGGCTGAGCTGCGAGATCGCCACGCTGCCGCGGGCACCGCCCCCGAAGCGCAGGAGGATGGTCGCCACGTCCTCGGTGTGGATCTCGACCGGGATCGTCTCGGCCGCCCGCTCGGTGGAGAACGTGATCACCGGGCCCGCGGGCTTGCGGCGCACCGGGATGAACGTGGTCAGGTCCGCCATGACCGCCTCCACCCGGAGGCCGGTCAGGAAGCTCGTCAGGTCCAGCCAGTGCGAGCCGATGTCACCCACGGCCCGGAGGGCACCTCCCTGGTCCTTCTCGAGGCGCCAGTTCCAGTCCGTGTCGTACAGCAGCCAGTCCTGGAAGTAGCGGCCCGTGACCAGGCGGACATCACCGATGCCACCCTCGCGGACGAACGATGCGACGTGCTGGTTGAGCGGGTAGAAGCGGATGTTGAAGTTCACCGCGTTGACCAGGCCGCTCGCCTTCGCGATCGCGACCAACTCCGCGGACTCCTCCGACGTCATCGCGAGCGGCTTCTCGCAGACGACGTGCCGGCCCGCGGCAAGGATCTGCTTCACCTGCGGGTGGTGCAGCTCGTTCGGGGACGTGACATGCACGACCTGGACCGTGTCGTCCGCAAGCATGTCCTCGAGGTTCGCGTAGGCCTTCGGCAGGCCGAGCTCCGCCGCGCGTGCCGCGCCCAGCTCCGGGCTCGCCTCCAGCAGGCCGGCGACCCGAACGCCGATCCGGCGCAGCGCCTCGATATGGACGGTGCCGATGAATCCGCTGCCGATGACCGCCGTGCCGATATCGCTGCGTCGGGTCATGACCGCGTGTCCTCCGTCAACAGGCCCGGACCGCGTCCGGCAGGGCGGCCGCTCTCTCCACCGCGACCAGTCTATACGTCTAGAACGCCCGTCGCGGCAACAAGGCGCGCGATCATCGATGATCCGCGGGCACCCGGAGACACCGCCCCGCGCCCGGGGGCCCGAACCTCAGCGCCCTTGCAGCAGGGAGGCCGCCCCGTCGTCCGCGAAGACCGTGAGGCGCGGGTGGCGGCGCAGGTACGACGCGGGACAGTCGGGCCCCTCCGGCTCCTCGAGCGCACGCCGCAACACCGGCGCCTTTCGGGCGCCCGTGACCAGCAGCCAGACCTCTCCCGCGGCGAGGATCCGGTCCATGCCGATCGTGATCCCGGCGGTCGGCACGGATCGCGACCCGTAGCGGGCACGGGCGGCGTCGCGGGACTCAGCCGTCAGCGGCAGCACGCGGGTCGGGCTGTCCGGCACCGAGCCTGGCTCGTTGAAGCCGACGTGGCCGTTGAGGCCGAGCCCGAGAACCACGAGGTCCAGGCCGCGGGCCGCAACGTCGTGGCGCGCAGCGGCGGCCTCCGGCGACGGGTCGTCGGCGTCGATCACGTGGACGGCCGCCGGTCGCACGGGCAGCCGGTCGATCAGCCCGGCGCGGATGCGGGTGTCGCACCGGGCCGGGTCACCCGGTGGGAGCCCGACCCATTCGTCCAGGAGCACGACCGTGGCGCCCTTGAATGAGCACGCACCGTCCAGGGCCAGCGCGACGACCGCGTCGTAGGCCGGCACCGGCGTGTCCCCCGTCGGCAGGCAGACGCGTAGCGATGGTTTCGCCCGCAGGCGCGCGGCCAGGAGCCCGGCGACCCGGTCCGCCCAGGCGGCCGCCGCGAGGACCTCGAGGTCCACCCCTCAGCCTGCGATGATGCGGTCGACGTAGTTGCCGCTCGCCGTCTCCTTGAGGATCAGCTTGACGCGGCCGTCGGGCAGGACCTCGCGCTTGATCACGACGTCGTTGCCCAGCATCTCCGGCTTCGCTGCGATCCGCGGCGTGGTGCCGCCCCGCCAGTCGAGGTCCACGGGCTCCCAGGCCCCGCTCCTGGCCGACCGGTACGCGGCGTCCATGACGGAGTTCACGACATACCCGTCGTACAGCGTCTCCCGGGGTGCCGTGCCGCCGTCGATCGCGTTGAACATGTCGGTGAACATGTCCACGTAGCCGAGCTCCGACACCTCGTCCCCCACCGGGAACAGCCAGCCCTTCTCGGTCTCCGCCTTCTCGGCAACGTATCCGCCCCCACCACCCGCGGTGAACATCTCGTAGCCGGTCCGCAGGAAGTGGTTGAGCCAGATCGTGCCGTGGGTGCCGGCCACCTCGTCCCGCAGGTCCATACCGCCCCGGAACGTCCAGCTCACCTCGAACTGGCCGATCGCCCCGGACTCGAACTTGATCAGCGCGATCGCGTTGTCCTCGTCGTCGATGGGGTGGACGAGGGTGTCGGTGGTGCACATCACCGAGACCGGCCGGTTTCCCTTGCCCACGAAGTTGCGGATGATCTCGATGCAGTGGCAGCCCAGGTCGATGATGGCGCCGCCGCCCGTCAGCCGGCCGTCCCAGAACCAGGCGCTGTGCGGGCCCGGGTGCGTCTCGCGGGAGCGGACCCAGGTCACCTCGCCCAGCGCGCCCGCCTCGACGGACCGGATCGCCTTGAGCGACTTGGGCGTGTAGCACAGGTCCTCGAGGTAGCCGCCGAAGACGCCCGCCGTCTCGACCGCTTCCAGCATCCGCTTCGCCTCGGCCGCGTTCCGGCCCAGCGGCTTGGTGACGAGGACCGCCTTGCCGGCCGCCGCGACCGCCTTCACCGCCGCCTCGTGGAGATGGTTGGGCAGCGCCACGACCACGACGTCCGTCTCCGGATGGCGGATCGCCGCCTCCATGTCGGTGGTGAACTCAGGGATGTCCCAGCGTTCGCTGAACGCCTGCCCGCGCGCCTCCCTGCGGGAGTACACGACCCGGACCCGGTCGCGGCCGCGCTGCCCGTGCAGCGTCATCGTGTAGAAGTCCCCGATGAGCCCGGTACCGAG
>DATCGK010000519.1:0-2646 GCA_036508975.1 Candidatus Limnocylindrales bacterium | reverse complement strand
GGGTTGGGTGTCGTGGCGCGCGCCGCCCATCCTGCCAACCCCGATCCGGGAACCCGCACGCCGGTTTCCACCGCGACACCCGGAGAAACGTGCGAGGCGGCCCCCGAAGGAGCCGCCTCGTTGCTGTCCCGGTGAAGGTGTCCACCTTGCGGCGGACCTTCTGCCATCGCGTCAGGAACATCTATCGCGTCGGCTGAACCGACTACCCTAACCCTACCTACCCATGATCCTGATGCTGGGGCAGCGCTGGCTGACTTGCAGCGTCCATATCCTAGCGGTCCGCTGTGGATTTGGGAAGGGTTTTGTTTGCTGGTTTGGTATAAATCCCTTAATGGTTCCTAAATGGTCCCGCGGAATCTCGTCCGGCCGCCGGAGTCGTCTACGCCTCGTCGAGGACCGTGACGGAGGTCATCGCGACCGGCGCGTCCGGGAAGTCCTTGCCGTTGCGCGGCGCGGTGGCGATCGCGTCCACGACGTCGAGGCCCCTGGTGACCACGCCGAAGATCGTGTAGCTCTTCGGCAGCGCGTAGTCGGCGTGCATGATGAAGAACTGCGAGCCGTTGGTGTTCGGCCCGGCGTTCGCCATCGCGAGCGTGCCGCGGGTGTAGCTGCCGGTGAACGGCTCGTCGGCGAACTTGTAGCCGGGGCCGCCGGTGCCGACCCGGCCCTTGTCCAGCGCGGCCTTCTTGCCGTACTGGCCGTCGCCGCCCTGGATCATGAAGCCGGGGATGACGCGGTGGAAGATGACGTCGTCGTAGAAGCCCTGCCCGGCGAGCTTGACGAAGTTGGCGGCGGCCTTGGGCGCGCCCTGGGTGAACAGGTCGGCCTCGATGCTGCCGGCCTCGGTGGCGATGACGACACGGGTCATGGGCGGTCTCCCTGGTGGTTTGGGGCGGGTTACGGGGTGGCGACGGTGACCTTGGTCATGACAACGGGGTTGGTGGGGTTCTCCTTGTCGGCCGCGGCAGCGATGGCGTCGACGGCTTCCATCCCCGACGTGACCTCGCCCATGATCTGGTACGTGTTGGCCTGCGAGAGGGCGGGCACGGCCGCATCGTCGAGGACGATGAAGAACTGCGAGCCGGCGCTGTTGGGCTCCGAGGTTCGGGCCATCGCCACGATGCCGCGGTGGTACTTGGCGGTCACCGGATCGTCCTGGATGGTGTACGGCGGCCCACCGCTGCCGACGAGGTCGGGGTAGACGTCCGGCATTCGGCCGAACTGCCCGTCGCCGCCCTGGATGACGAAGCCGGGCACGACGCGGTGGAAGATGACCCCGTCGTAGTAGCCGCAGCCGGCGAGCGCGACGAAGTTGCCCGTGGCAATCGGCGCGAGGTCGGCCGTGATCTTGATGACGATGTCGCCCTTGTCGGTCGCGATCGTGACCGTGCGGGTCTGCCCGGCCCCGAGGGCGGCTGGCTGCGCCGTGGGGCAGCCGGGCGGATAGGTCGGCCCCGGGTGCGTGGGCGCGGGCGTCGGTGTCGCGGGTGCCGCGCTGGGGATCGGCGGCAGGGTGGCCGCGGCCGGGCCCGAGGAGCACGCGGCGAGCAGGACCGGCACCGCGAGCGCGGCGAAGGCCAGGGCCAGGGATCGACGAAGGGTCATGCGGCAGCCTCCAGGGCGCGGGGGAAGTCGATGGCCCCGGAGAGAAGCGTCTCCCCGAGGATGAGGCCGGCCACGCCGGCGTCGCGCAGCCGGCTCACGCCGGCCAGGTCGATGGCGCCGCCCGCGACGAGGATGTCGGCGTCGTGGCGGCGGACGAGGGACTGGAGCAGGTCGGGATCCGGCGCGGCACCGCCATGGCTGAGCACCAGCCGGTGGACGCCCCGGGCAACCAGCTCTTCCACCAGCGTATCGAGGGTTGGCGGAACGGGTCGCCGCCACGGGAACGCGGCGATCCTGGCCGGGCGCGGGTCCAGGCCCACGGCCAGCCAGTCGCCGGCGACGGCCAGGCATGCCGACAGGACCTCGGGGCGGTCGGCGATCGCCGCGGAGAGCACCACGCGGGTGGCCCCGGCGGCGAACGCCAGGCGGATGTGGTCCGCCTCCTCCAGGCCGCCGGCCAGCTGCAGGGGCACGGCCACCCGCGCGGCGACCGCACCCACGGCCTCCAGGTTGGCGGGGGCCGAGCGCTGGGCGCCGTCCACGTCCACGAGGTGGACGATCCGCGCGCCCTGGATCACGAGCTGCTCCGCGATCCGGTCCGGGCGGTCCGTGGGCGTGCCGATGCCGGCCGAGGCGCCGGGCCAGTACACGACCCGGGAGCGCCCCTTGACGACGTCGATCGCCGGGATGACGTCCATCGTGTCAGGCATCGCCCCGGAGCAGGCGGCGGTGGAAGGCGATGGGCAGCGAGCCGTTGCGCAGCAGCGTGTCGTGGAACGCCCTGAGCGAGAACGCGTCGCCCCGGCGGCGCTGCTCCTCCTCGCGGAGACCCAGGATCAGCACCTTGCCCAGGAGGTAGCTGAGCTGGTAGCCCGGCGTGTAGGTGTAGCGGCGGACCTCCGCCCGGGCGTTGGCGGTCTCGAACGAGGTGTGCTCCACGAGGAAGTCCGTGGCCGCCTCGGGCGTCAGCTCGCCGCGGTGCATCTGCACGTCCAGGATGATCCGGCAGGCACGCCAGATCGCGTCCGTGTACATCGCCGT
>DATCGK010000518.1:0-4145 GCA_036508975.1 Candidatus Limnocylindrales bacterium | reverse complement strand
CCTCGCTCAGGGCGGCTGGGACGCCGTGGCTGATGGAGTCGATCAGGCGGCGCATGAGCTGGCGGCCGCGGGTGCGGTCGGGTTCGCGGTAGGCGGCGATCATGGCTTGGTAGATGGCCCAGGTGGCTTCGACCTCGACGTGCTCGTCACTGCCGAACAGGTGCTGGAGCCGGCGGTGTTGCTTGTCGGTGAGCAGGTCGTTGCCGGTGTGCAGCATCCGGCGCGAGCTGAACAGCGGGTCGCCGCTGCGGCCCGGTGGCCGTGGAGATCCTGCTGGATGCGGCGCCGGCACTGGTCCAGGGCGTCGCCGGCGAGGCGGACCACGTGGAACGGGTCCATCACCGCGACCGCGTCGGGCAGTTCCTCGGTGGTGGCGGTCTTGAACCCGGTGAAGCCGTCCATCGCGACGACTTCGAGCTGATCGCGCCACGCCTGCTCGCGTCCGGCGAGCCAGGTCTTGAACACCTGTTTCGAGCGTCCCTCGACCATGTCCAGCAGCCGTGACGGCCCGGTGCCGTCACGGATCCCGGTGAGGTCGATGATCACGGTCACGTACTTGTCACCACGCCTGGTGTGGCGCCACGACATGCTCATCGACACCGATCACCCGCACCGTGTCGAACCGGGTCGGGTCCTGGATCAGCAGCCGCCGGCCCTCGGCCAGGACGGCGCTGTTCGCGGTGTTCCACGACACGGCCAGGGCCTCGGCGATCCGGGCGACGCTCCGGTGCGCCACGACCAGCCCTTCCAATGCCCAGCCCAGCGCTCGGCGAGACAGCTTCGAGCGGGGCTCGGCCGCCGCCGTCGTGTCTTGGCGCCAGACGTGACCGCAGCCGATACAGCGGTAACGACGGACGCTCACCTCGAGCACTGTGGGGCGCCGCCCGAACGGCTCGTGAGCCAGGCGACGGACCAGGCTGTCCCTCGGAATCCCCTCGCAGCCGCAGCGCCGGCACCACTGGTCGGGCTCCACCAGGCGGCAGGCCAGGACCGCCCGGTCGGACTCGATGCGTTGCCCGAGCACCAGCAGGCCGAGCTCGTCGAGGCGGGTGAACGTGGTCAGGTCAGGCGCGGTGAAGGTAGCGTCTGGCATGTCGAGGTCTTTCGGATGGCTGGCGTGAGAACCTCCATCATCGGAAGACCTCGACCCCTACCCCCGCAACGACGCGCCATACACCCCGTTCAGAGCCACCACCCCGCGACTACACCCTCGTTGGTGAAGAGCCCCGAAACGTGCGGCGGCGAGGCGTCCGGCGGACGAGTCGGTGACGACGGCGCGTCCGATGCCGGAGGCGGCACCGCGGGCCATGCCCTGTAGGGCGCGTTCGAGCACCAGCAGCCAGCGGATGGGGCTGCGGCGCAGAGGATCGACATCGCGGTGAAGACGATGGTCGAGGCGATGATGAGGTTCCGCCGGCCACGCGCGTCACTGATCGGGCCGCCGCTCAGCTGTCCGATCGCCATCCCGGCGATGCACGCCGTCATCGTGAGCTGAGCCACGTTCGCCGACGTGCCGACTGTCGTCTGGATCTGGGGCAGCGCGGCGATGTACGTGTCGGTCGACAGTGCGGTCGTCCCCGTGATGAGCACGAGCGCGACGAACGACGGGCGGGACACTCTTGGGGCCACATGGAACGACATCACAGGATGAGGGACTCCCGCCGGGGACCTGTTCAGACTAGCGATCTGGGAACAACCTCTGCGGTTGTAGGGGGCCGCCGTCGACGTCGTCCGTTCAGCGCCAGCGCGCGTCGTCAGCCGACAACGATGCTGATCGTGTGCAGGCCGCTGGCGCCGTTGGGGACGGGATCGGCGATGGACTCGTCCTGAGCCTTGCCTGCCGCGTCGACGACCCGGACCTGCAGCTCGTGCTCGCCGGGCGCGGCGTCCCAGCTCCAGAGCCACTGTCGCCAGTACTGCACGCCGGCGTCAGGACCCAGGGTGACGTCTGCCCAGGGTCCGCGGTCGACACGTACCTGTACCTTCCCGACACCCACGCCATGGGCCCACGCCGTGCCACCGACTCTGACGGTGCCGGACGAGACGTGGGCGCCGGGCCGGGGCACCTCGATCCGCGAGCCCGGCTTGATGGGTCCGTGGTCGGACCAGCCCCGCACCGTCCAGTACGCCTGCCTCGCAGCGAAGGTGGTGACCTCCATCTTCACAAGCCACTTCGTCGCCCCGACGAACCCGTAGAGACCCGGAGTCAGCAGGCGCGCGGGAAAGCCGTGCTCCTGTGGCAGGGCTGCGCCGTTCATCCCGTACGCCACGAGCGCGCCCCGGTCGTCGAGCAGCGCCTCCAGGGGTGTGCTCACCGTGAAGTTGTCGGTGGATGTCGACAGCACCATGTCCGCCCCGGCTCGTACGCCGGCCCGGTTCAGCAACTCCGACGTTCGCACGCCCAGCCACCGCGCCGACCCGATCAGGTCCCCGCCCACGTCGTTCGACACACATTCGAGCGTCACGGGCCGCTCGATGGCGTCCAGGGCGAGCAGCTCGTCCCAGCCGATCGAGAAGGGATGGTCCACCATGCCCTCGATCGAGAGGCGCCAGCTGCCGACGTCGAGCGAGGGGACGATCAGGGCTGTGTCGATGCGGTAGAACTGCGACGCGGGGGTCACGAAGGGGCTGACCCCGGGCACTTGCGCCTCCAGGCCCGTGGGGAAGGGCGTGACCGACCGGGTCGGCAGGGTGACCGCCTGGGGCGCGCCCGTCCCGCGCAGCCACTGCCCGAGGAGGCCGCCCAGGACTCCGACACCACCCACGGCGAGCCCCAGCCGCAGCCAGTCCCGCCTCCCGCGGCCGTCCACGACGGGCACCGCGCCGACGTCCCCGGACGCCCGGATGAGCCGAACCAGCGCCCACCCGCCCACGGCCAGGGCTACGATCCCGGGCGCCCACCAGAGCACCTCGCGGGCAGAGTCGGCCCCGGCAGCAGTGACCGCCACGGCCGCCAAGGCCGCGCCGCAGATCAGCGCCGCTCGCGTCGAACGCCGGGCGGCGAGCCCGACCAGGGCACCCAGCCCGAGCGTCACCACGATGGCCCCAGCCACCAGCACCGCCTTGTCTGCTGTGCCGAACGTGGCGACGGCCCAATCCTTGACCGGACCGGGCGTCAGGTCGATGGCCCGCGAGGCGACCGCGACGACCGGCGACGACCCGGGCGCCAGCAGGGCGACGAGATGTCCAGCGCCGAGTCCCGCGCCCGTCGCGAGGACGCCGTTGAGCGCGGCCCTGCCCCGCGGGACCTCCTCGGCACGCTGTGTCGCCATCTCTCACCGTCACTGGAACGCACGCTGTTTGTCGAGACTACTCACATCTCCCCAGGGCCCCTGGGGGGCACAGGAGTGGGCCTGATGGTGTCGATCAGCCAGGGCTCAGGCCTTCTCGCCCGGCTCCGAAGTCGCGGGCTGTACAGACCAGGCCGGGGGCTTGTCCCGCCCTGTCTTCTCGTCCTTCTCCGCGTCCTCCACCGTCACCTGGACGATGCCCGGCGTGTGGTGGACGCGGCGTACACCACGTACAGACGCATGTCCTCGTCGCCGGTGTTGATGATGTCGTGCCACGTGCCGGCGGGGACCTGTCCGCTCCAGCCGTCAGCGACGTCGAGCTGGAAGCTCAGGTCGTCCTCTGCCGGCCCCATGGTGACGTGGCCCTTCCCCGCGTCCAGCCGGACGAACTGGTCCGTTTCAGGGTGTGCCTCGAGCCCGATGGAGGAGCCTGGCGGGATCGACATCAGGGTAACTGAAGGTATCGACCCGTCCAGGCAACCGTGCGGTAGTTGCTGTTCTCCTTCGTGGCCTTCTCGGGCTCATCACAATCGAGGGTGCAGTTGGGGTCTGAAGCCGCCGGGAAGAAGGTAGCGTCGGGCATGTCGAGGTCTTCCGGATGGCTGGCGTGAGAACCTCCATCATCGGAAGACCTCGCCCCCTACCCCGCAACGACTCGCCATACACCCCGTTCAGAGCCACCACCCCACGACTACACCCTCGTTTGTGAAGAGCCTCATAACGCTCCAATCTGGTTCACTCACTCCCCGGACATCCCAACGGATGGCGGATGAGTTGCGGTCATGCGCTTTCGACCATGCGTCCTTTTCATGATACGGCGCTTGCGCCGTCGGCTCGATACGCTTGCGGGCAGCC
>DATCGK010000517.1:0-2291 GCA_036508975.1 Candidatus Limnocylindrales bacterium | reverse complement strand
CGGGTGCTGCCCGGTCACGGCGCCGCCACGACGATCGGCAGGGAGCGGGCGTGGATGGACCTGGTCAGGCGCGAGGGTCGGCTCCCGTTCTGAGCGAGGGTTCGGCTGGATGCTGCCCGGAGAAACCCGGTGTCAGCCCTGCGCGGGCCGCCCAGCAGGTTGCCAGCCGACCGGTGCCGGACCCTCGATCGGTCGCCCATAGGCCTTCCACTGGCGCACGACCCCGAACCCGAGACCCTCGTACAGGCGGACGGCGCCCGTCGGGTTGGAGCCGTCCACGCCCAGCCACGCCTCGTCCATGCCCTGGTCCCGGAGCACACGGAAGGACGCCGCGCACAGGGCCTTCGCGACGCCCCGGCCGCGCCACGGCCGTCGTACCGAGACGTGCTCCAGCCAGCCGCGACGGATGCCCAGCTCCTCGTTCTCCCCGCGGTAGATGGCGTTCATCACGACGCCCGCCACCTGGTCCCCGTCCCAGGCGATGCACCACAGGGAGGTTTCGACATCCGGGCCGTGGAACTCCTCCTGGAAGTCCGCCTCGTCAGGCGTCCGACGGCCCCAGTGGTCCTCGAACGCCTCGTTGTCGGCGTCGAAGATCGTCCGGTGCTGGTCCGGCGTGACCGGTCGCATCTCCAGCCCGTCCGGGAGGCGATGGTCCGGCAGGGCGCCCGTGAGGTAGCGGCGCATCTCGAACCCGTACCGGATGGTGACGAACCCCTCCGCGGCGAGCAGCTCGCGCGCGCCAATCTCATCGCCCAGGGCGAAGGAGCGCATCTCCCTGGGCCCGGGCCGGGGATCGGCCGCGTACTGTGCCACCACGCGCTCGCGGTTCGCGCGGAACAGGGTCGTCCCGATGCCGCGGCGCCGGTGCTCCGGTACGACGATCCCCCAGGACTGCGCCACCGGCACGTCGTCGCGGAGGACGCGGTACCCCATCGAGAACCCGGCCAGGGTCCCGTCCAGCTCGGCGACCAGGACGTCGCGCTCCAGCTGGAACGTATCCGACTCGACGTGGCTGGCGGCCAGGCTCGCACCCGTACGGACCTCCTCCAAGCCGTCCGCCCGTCGGGCGCGGTTGAGCGCATCGGCCATCGCATCCCAGTCAGCGGCGGTGGCATGCCGGAGGGTGAGCCCCGGCATCGCGGGGGTGTCCGTGCTCATCGGTGGTTCTCCCAGTGCTCGAACGGCTTGCGGTAGGTTGCGTTGCGCGTGACCACGCGGAAACCGCAGGCCTCGTACAGGCCGAGTGCCATGTTGGGGTTGTCCGTGTCGACGCCGAGCCAGGCGCTGGTGGCTCCGGCCTTGTGCAGCAGGCGGAGACTCTCGGCCATGGCAGCGCGGCCGAGACCCCGGCGGCGGTGGCCGGGATGCGTGGCGAGGGACTCCAGGCATCCGCGCACCGTGCCGTCGGGGGCGGGCTCGAGGAAGCCTGTGAGGCACACGGCCGGCGTGTCGCCCTGCCACGCCACCGCGACCAGGTCCCCGCGGAACCGGGGATCGCTCACCCAGTCATCGAAGCGCTGGTCGCCGGCGTCGTACTCCCCCCAGTGCTCGGCGAACGCGGCGACCATGAGCTCGAACACGCCGGGCAGCTCGTGTTCCTCCGGCGTGCGGAAGGTGTAGCCGCCGGGGAGCTGGACCGCGGGGAGGTTGGCGAGGTCCGGGCGGAGCATCTCGGCGTCCCAGCGCACGGCCTCGTAGCCGCGACCCGTCAAGGCGGCGACGGACTCCTCGTCACCGTCATACGCATAGGCGGCATACCAGCACCGCCGATCCCGGGGGTGCGTCCGGGCGATCACCTCCAAGCGCGCCTCGCCCCAGGCGAGCAGGGCGTCCGCGATGCCCAGGTCCCAGGCGGCAGGCTCCACGACGGTCTTGATCTCGTAGATCCGGTCGCCGTCGGCGAGGTCGTGCCACTCGGCCTGCGTGTAGCCGGCGGCGGCGCCGTCCCGCTCCACGACCAGGCAGTCCGTCGGAGGCTCGCAGTTCACGAGATGGGCGAACTGGTGCTCCATCGCCGCGAGGTTGATCCCCCGCATCAACCCGAGCTGTGCCCGGAGCCGTGCCTCCGCGGCGGCCATGCCGGCCAGCTCCTCCGGCCCGCGGTACGGGCGGTAGGTGATGCAGCTCATCGGTCACTCCCGTACTTCTCGTGGATATGTCGGCTGGCGGCCTGACTGATGGCCTTCCAGCGCCTGCGTTCGGCCTCCCGGAGGAGCCGGTCGCCGGATCGCGCGACGTGTGCCGCCTCCCTCGCCAGCTTGCGGTGGCTCGCGAGACGATCATCGCTC
>DATCGK010000516.1:0-2854 GCA_036508975.1 Candidatus Limnocylindrales bacterium | reverse complement strand
CCGTCGATCCACGGCTCGGCGTGCTCGTCGCGGCCTTCTGTGTCGCTGCCTGGCTCGCTGCGGAGTCGACCCGCGCGTCATCGATATTCCTCGTCGGCCTGGCTGTCATCCTGGTCGGATACGCCACCCTCGATCGTGGCTTCGCCCACCTCGGGGCCAACCCGATCTACGGGGGCGAGGTCGTCCTCGGGGTCGGCGTCGTTGCGATCATCGCGCGGGCCGACCGGCTGTGGCTCCGGCCGATCCCCGTCCTGCTCGGCGCCTTCATCGCGTGGGGCGTGATCCGGACGATCCCCTATCTCCCCACGTATGGCGTCGACGCCCTGCGCGACAGCGTGACGTACAGCTACGGCCTGATCGCCCTCGGGGTCCTCGTCTGTGTCAGGGAGGAACAGATCCCAAGGCTAATCGCCGCCTTTGCGCGTCTCGTCCCACTCCTCCTCATCTGGATTCCCCTCGGGCTCCTCGTCACCCAGTTCGCCCCCAATGCGACCCCGAGTCTGCCGGGGTCGAACGTCCACCTCCTCGAGTACAAGCCCGGCGACGCCGCCGTCCACCTGGCGGGGATCGCGGCATTCCTCCTCGTCGGGCTCGACGGAGGCCGGCGCGCCGGCAGTTCCATCCGCGAGGTGGGCACGTGGGCGCTCTGGCTGATCGGCGCAGCGGTGGCCGGGATCCTCAACCGCGGCGGCATGCTTGCGCTCGCGAGCATCGCCGTCGTCCTCCTCTTCACGCGGTCGGCGCGGCGATGGGTAAGCCTCGCTGTCACCGCGGCGGCGGTCCTCTCGGTCCTTCTCGTCGTGAACCCCGAGGTCCGGATCGGCGACCAGACGCGGACGACGATCTCCGTCAGCCAGGTGATCAACAACGTGACGAGCGTGCTGTTCACGAGCCAGGACAACGCCCTGCAGGGAACGAAGGACTTCCGCCTGCGGTGGTGGGGGACGATCGTCGGCTATACCGTCGGCGGTCCGTACTTCTGGACCGGGAAGGGCTTTGGCATCAACCTCGCCGACGACGACGGGTTCCAGCCCAACGCCGACCATTCGCTTCGTGCGCCCCACAACGCGCACGTCGAGATTCTCGCGCGGATGGGCGTCCCCGGCCTGGTGCTGTGGGTGCTGCTCCAGGTCGCCTTTGGTGCCGCCCTGCTCCGGGCCGGCCTGGCGGCCGGTCGGGCGGGTGCCGCCGAATGGACCGCCCGCTTCGCCTGGGTCTTCGTCTACTGGCTCGCGATGATCGTCAACATGTCCTTCGATCCGTATCTCGAGGGCCCCCAGGGGGGTATCTGGTTCTGGGCGATCTTCGGCTTCGGGCTGGTCCTCCTGAAGGCCTGGCGGCGCACGGAGGCGGACGCCCGAGCCCGCGTGCGCGCGATCGCTCCCGTCCATGGCTGACGCGAACGCGGCGCGGGTCAAGCCTGGGCAATCTCCGGAGGTGCTGCATCCGGAGCGGATCCTGGTCGTCCATGAGCGCTACCGTCAGCGCGGGGGGGAGGACGCCGTCTTCGAGGCCGAGGCGGATCTGCTCGAGCGGCACGGCCATCGGGTAGAGCGCCTTGTGGTCGACAATACGGGGATTCCGGACCAGCCCTCCGCCCGGCAGGCGATCCGGCTGGCGGTTGGAACGGTCTGGTCTCCCGAGGGCGCCCGGCTCGTCCGGCGAGCGACCGAGAGGTTCCGGCCGGAGGTGGTCCACGTTCACAACACGTTCCCCCTCCTTTCGCCCGCCGTCCATGCGGCGGCCCACGCCGCCGGCGCCGCGACGGTTCAGACGCTCCACAACTACCGGCTCACGTGCCCGGCCGGAGTCCTCTTTCGCAGCGGCCGGTACTGCGAGGACTGCGTCGGCCGCGTTGTGCCGTGGCCGGGCGTCGTGCACGGCTGCTATCACGGCTCCCGGGTCAGGACGGTGCCCGTGGCCGCGCTCATCGCCGTGCATCGCGCCCGCGGGACGTGGCGGCGGGATGTCGACCGGATCATCGCCCTCAGCAACTTCCAGCGAGGCATCCTGCTCCGGGCGGGTCTCGATCCGGCGCGCGTCGTGATGAAGCCGAACTTCATCGATGATCCCGGTGAGGGTGGATCGCACGCCGGGGCCTTCCTGTTCGCGGGTCGTCTCGCCCCCGAGAAGGGCGTCGCAGTCCTTCTCGACGCCTGGGCGACCGGGATCCCGGTACCGTGCCGGGTTATCGGCGACGGGTCCCTCGAGGACGCTGTCCGGCGCGCCTCCGCGGCCTCCGCGATCGAGCCGCTCGGACGTATGGCGAACCCTGCCGTGCTCGCCGAGATGCGCGACGCACGCGCCCTCATCCTGCCCTCGGTCTCGCCCGAGGCCGCGTTGCCGCTGGTAGCGATCGAGGCGTTCGCAAGCGGGCTTCCAATCGTCGCTTCCCGGATTGGGACCATGGCCGAAGCGATCAGCGACCGGCGGACGGGCCTCCTCTTCGAGCCGGGCGATGCCCGGGGACTCGCCGCCGCGGTCCGCACTGCGATTGAGGCGCCGGACGCCATGCAGACGATGGGACGGGCGGCACGGGAAGAGTACCTGACCCGGTTCGCACCTGATCGCGGATACGAGCACCTCCTCCGCGTCTATGCGGAGGCGATCGCCGTGTGGCGGGCCGCCGCGTCCGTGTCCAGCCGATGAGCGTTCGATCTCCAAAGGTCCGGTTCGACAGCGTGTCCGCGCCCGCCGGGAGACGGAGGGGCGGGCCGATCCTCGGGGTCTTCGTCGATGCATCGACGTTCGAGTCCGCGGTCAACCGGCTCCTCGCCGCCCCCGCCTGCGGCGAACGCCTGCGGGCCCACTTCTGCACGATTCACACGATCGTGGAGGCCCAGGATCGCCCGGA
>DATCGK010000515.1:0-4446 GCA_036508975.1 Candidatus Limnocylindrales bacterium | reverse complement strand
CCCGGGACAGGCCGGCCAGGACGGCCCAGCTGTCGGTGGAGGCCAGCGCGCCGCCCGCGATCGTGTCCGAATAGTGATCCGAGCGGAACAGCGTCTCGAACCCGGCCGCCTCCGCACGCAGCGCGATCGCGAGCTGCTCCTGGTAGGTGAGCCCCTGCTGCGGCTCGATCATCAGGGCAAAGCGCATGACATCCTCCGTGCCACACGAACGGTTCCGTTTGACAGAACTATTCGTATGGAGTAAATACTTCATTCCATGGAAACCACTTTGTCCCCCGCCTCCGTCCCGGGGCCGGACTCCCGGCACGTTGCCGAGGCGGTCCTCGCCGATCTCGGGCGCGCCGTCGGATCCCTCCGCTGTGCGGGCTCCCAGAGGCTCGTTCGGCTCGGCATCAGCATGACCCACTTCCACGTCCTCACGCTACTCCGCCACCACGACGCGATGCCCATGGGCCACCTGGCGGAGATCCTGGACACCTCCATGTCCAGCGCCACCGGGATCATCGACCGCATGGAGGAGCGCGGGCTCGTGGAACGCGTCCGCGTCTCCGGCGACCGCAGGGTCGTCATGGTGCGACCGACGCAGACGGGTCTCGACCTCGTGGACGAGGTCGAGCTCGTCAAGAGCGACATCCTGGCCTCGGCGCTCGCCCGCATGACGCCCCAGGGCCTGGACCGGATGGCCGCGGCCGCGGCCGACCTCCAGGTCGCCCTCGACGCGGAGCTGGCCAGCGCGCCCGACAGCAACGCAACCATCACCCCGTGCTCGCACGCCCACGGCCAGCCCGGCCTACAGCAATCCGCACCCGACATGCCCGCCCCCGGACATCCGGCCGCGTCCTCGATCACCGGCTGAGCCGGCGCCTGACGAAAGGAACCCCTCCCTTGGAAGCCATGCCCCTCGAGCAGGACACCGGGCCGTCCCACGGCTTCGGAGCCCTGGACCTGTCCCACCGCGCGAAGATGGAGATCCTGTTCGCGATCCTGCTCGGCCTGTTCCTGGGCGCGCTCGATCAGACGATCGTCGGCGTCGCCCTGCCCACAATCGTGACCGATCTCGGCGGCCAGACGATGCTGGCCTGGACGATCACGATCTACCTGCTGACCTCGACGATCACGGTCCCGTTCTACGGCAAGCTGTCCGACCTGTACGGACGCAAGCCGCTGCTGATGTTCGGCATCACCGTGTTCCTGATCGGCTCCGCGCTGTCCGGCCTGAGCCAGGACATGACCCAGCTGATCATCTTTCGGGGCATCCAGGGCCTCGGCGCCGGCGCCCTGTTCCCGATCAGCCTCGCCGTCATCGGCGACCTGTTCACCCCGGCCGAGCGCGGCAAGTACCAGGGCCTGTTCGGCGCGGTGTTCGGAATCAGCGCGATCGTCGGGCCGCTGCTCGGCGGCTTCGTGACCGAGCAGGCCTCGTGGCACTGGATCTTCTTCATCAACATCCCGATCGGCTTCGTGTCGCTCGCGGTCATCGGGCGCGTGCTGCCCAACGTCCGGCGGCAGGGCGTCACCCACAACCTCGACTTCCTGGGCGGCGGCGTGTTCACCGTCGCCGTGGGAGCCCTGCTGATCGGCCTCACCAACAAGCAGACCGCGGACTGGGCGGTGTTCGAGGTGGGCGGGCTGATCCTCATCGGCCTCGCGCTGGGCGCGGTGTTCGTGTTCATCGAGTCACGGGCCAAGGAGCCGATCGTCCCGCTGGACCTGTGGAAGGACCGCACCTACTCGGCCTCGATCATCGCGACGTTCCTGATCAGCTTCGGCTTCTTCGGGGCCGCCGTGTTCCTGCCGCTGTGGTTCCAGTTCGTCTACGGTGCCACGCCCACGATGTCGGGCCTGTACTCGCTGGCGCTGCTCGCGGGCCTGATCATCAGCTCGATCGGCTCGGGCCAGCTCGTCGCCCGAACTGGCAGGTACAAGGCGGTGATCCTGGCCGGCCTTGCGGTCATGTCGGTGGGCCTGTTCCTGGTGTCGCACATCCAGGCGGACACCCCGCTGCCGGTGCTGTGGGGCTGGATGTTCATCACCGGCCTGGGGATCGGGCCCACGATGGCGGTATTCACGATCGTGGTCCAGAACGCCGTCCCGGTGCGGGTGCTGGGCGTGGCCACCTCGAACCTCACGTTCTTCCGCCAGATGGGCGGCGTGGTGGGCTTGTCCATCCTCTACACGGTGTTCGGCACCCGGCTCACGAGCGAGGTCGCGGCGCAGCTGGCGCCGCTCGCCCCGAAGCTGGTCGCGGCCGGCGTGCCGCCGGAGGCGCTCAAGAGCCTCGGAGGCGGCCAGGCGACGAGCCTCGTGGAGGTTGGCAAGCCCCTCGGCGAGACGATCCTGGCCGCGATTCCCGAGCCCGTCCGCACCACGGTGACGCCGTTCATCAACGACGTCGTGAACGGCATCCACCAGGCGTTCAGCGTCGCCATCGGCGAGGTGTTCCTCATCGGCGCCGGGACCACGCTGGTCGCCCTAGCGGTCTCGTTTGCGATGCGTGAGCTCCCGCTCCGCGGGGCGATCGGCGCCAAGGCGGCGTCGGGCGCGGTCGGCGCCGAGGCGGCCCTGGGTGCTGAGGTGTTCGACGAGGTCGCCGACGACGTCATCCCGGGCATCGAGCCCGCCTTCGACTGAACCCTGCTCCTCCGCCTTCGGACGGCCCGGTCACCCCAGCGGTGGCCGGGCCGTCCGGTTCCGCGCGATACCATCGCGCCGTGACCGCGATCCTGCCCTTCCCGCCAACCCTGCTCGCGCCCGGCGCCGGAGACGCGCCGTTCCGGGCCGCTCTCCCGCTGGCGGAACTGCGGCCCGGCTCCATGCGACGGGTGTCGTTCGAGGACCTCGACGTGCTCCTCGCCCATACGCCGGCCGGGATCGTCGCCGTCGACGACCGCTGCCCCCACATGGCCGCGCCGCTGTCGATCGGCGACCTGGAGGGGTGCGTGGTGGCCTGCCCGCTCCACGGCGGCCGGTTCGACCTGGCGTCCGGGGAACCCGAGCGGATGCCGAACACGGGCGGCCTCGACCCGGACGGCGGGTACCACCCGACGTGGACGCCGCCCGGCCGCGAGGAGAAGCCCGAGCCGCCCGGTCGCAAGGCCGAGGCTCGACGGCTGACCCGGGTCCGCCGTCTCCGGTACTACCCGGTGCGGATCGTGGATGGCGTCATCGAGGCGGCGATCCCTCGCTGATCAACGGCGGCGGCGGTCCAGGCGGCTCGGGCGACGCCGGGCAGCGGCTCGGCGAGGTCGGTTACTCGTCGATGCCGTTCGCCTTCGCGTACGCCGTGATGATCGCCACCGCCTCCTCCAGGTCGTCGGTCACGCGGAGGAGATCGACGTCCGCCTGGCTGATCGCACCGGCCGGGATCTGCACGTCCCGCATCCAGGCGATCAGCCCATCCCAGTAGTCGTGTCCGATCAGCACGACCGGGAAGTTGCGGATCTTGCCGGTCTGGATGAGCGTGAGCGACTCGAACAGCTCGTCCAGGGTGCCCAAGCCGCCGGGCAGGATCACGAACGCGTCGGCGTACTTGACGAACATCACCTTGCGCGCGAAGAAGTAGTGGAACTCCACCGAAAGGTCCACGTAGCGGTTCAGGTGCTGCTCGTGGGGCAGCTCGATGTTGCAGCCGATCGAGAGGCCCCCCGCCTCGTGCGCGCCGCGGTTGGCGGCCTCCATCGCGCCTGGGCCGCCGCCCGTGATGACCGCGAACCCGGCCTTTGCCAGCTCCGCGCCGATGCGCCGCGCAAGCTCGTAGGTGGGGTCACCCTCGGGCGTCCGAGCGGAGCCGAACACCGCGACTGCGGCCCCGATGCCGGCGAGCGCCTCGAACCCCTCCACGAACTCCGACAGGATCCGGAGGGCACGCCACGTGTCCGTCGCCAGGAACGCGGGCCGCTCCGCGCGCTGGCCGCCGAGGAGCTTCTCATCCTCGGTAGTGTGGCTGCCAGCCAGCTTGGCAGCCGTCTCGGGCCGCATGGACACGCGGCCGCTGCGCATGGTCCGCGGGGAAGGCTGGGTGCCGTCGGGGTCGTGGTCGGTCATGCGCGCAGGATGCCACTCCCGCGGGCGGAATGCGACAGCAGCCGGCGCCCGCACCCTACTTCGGGCGCGCCAGCCAGGCCCTCCAGGTGGCCTCGTCCTTGCCGGCAGTGACGTCGTCCCCGTAGCGGACCAGCGGCAGCTTCAGCAGCCGCACGTCGGCGAGGAGCCGTGCCGTGATCCCGGCAGCGTCCGTGGTGAGGTACGCGAGGCCGCCCTCCCGGTACGGGCGGCTCTCCGTGTCCAGCAGCGCGGCGGCCCCCAGGCAGTCCGTGAACCGGCGGAGCTCGCCGGCGGCGATCGGCTTCTTGCGCAGGTCCACGAAGTGCACCACGATCCGCCGCTCACGGAAGAACCGCAGCGCGCCGCGCGTCGCCTGGTTGTCCTCCATCCCGAACACCTGGA
>DATCGK010000514.1:0-2901 GCA_036508975.1 Candidatus Limnocylindrales bacterium | reverse complement strand
GACCCGGGCGAAGGGCGAGAGGCCCACGGTCACGAGCGCCGCGAGGACCGCGCCGGCGACGACAGCGGCCGCCCCCGCGGCTTGCACGATCCAGCCCGGGGCCCGGACAGCATCGGCGGCCACGAAGACGATCACGGCGAGGCTCGCGGTGTCGACGATCCGCTCGAGGACGACCGAGCCGAACGCCTCCGCGGCGTCGAGCCGCTCGCGCCCGGCCACGAGATAGGCGCGGATGGGCTCACCGAGGCGGGCAGGAAGGACGGCGTTGCCGAGGTAGCCGACCAGGAGCACGGGTGCGACCCGGACGAGGGGGATCTTGGTCCCGGACGCGGGCTTCGGCAGGAGCACCCGCCAGCGGACCGATCGAAGCCCGACCTGGGTCGCGACGACGAGGAGGCAGGCGGCGATGGGTACCGGGTCGGCGGCCGCGAGCAGCCGACCGGTCTGCGCCAGATCGACCGAGTGGATGACGACCCCAAGTGCGACGGCGCTGGCGCCGAGGCCGGCGAGGCGGATCAACCCGCCCCGCCCTAGTCGGTGTCCGGCCCCCACGACCGTCAGATCCCCCCCGCCTCGGCTTCGGTCCGGATCCAGGGGATGACCTCGTCCAGCATCTCGTCGAGCGATGTCGTCGCTTCGAAGCCGAGGACCGCACGCGCCTTCTGGACATCGGGCACCCGCAACTGGACATCGTGCTCGAAAGGCGGGTCGCTCACGTGGCGGAAGGGCCGCTCGCCGTTGAGCTTGCGCCAGATGGATCCGGCCAGGTCGAGCACGGTCGTGCTCTCGGCGGTCGAGAGGTTGAAGTCATCGTTGACCGCGGCGGGCGACTCCATCGCCAGGCGGATGCCGCGGGCAAGGTCCCCGCCGTACGTGTAGTGCCGGACCTGGTTGCCCTCGCCCAGGATGTGGAGCGGGTCCTGGCCCTTGAGAATCTTGAGCACGAGGTCCGGCACGACGTGGCTCATGGCGAGCTTGACGTTGCCCGACATCACCTCGGCATCGCGGAGGGCCCGGCGCTCTCCGATCCCGACGCAGTTGAACGGGCGCAGCACCGTGTATGGCAGCTGGTACTGCTCCCAGGCACCCTTGGCGAAGTACTCGGAGGCGAGCTTCTGGAAGCCGTAGGTCGAGACCGGAGGTGGGCTCGTCAGCTGGGCACCCTCGGGTGTCGGGAATTGCGTCGTCGACTCGAAGACCATGGACGAGCTGACGACGACGATCCGCTCGAGATGGCCCCGGCGGCGGGCGTCGATCGCAGCCCGGAAGGTGGACGCGAGGATGCACTCGTTCTCGGCCAGCAGATCGAAGGCGAACTCGTGGAAGTAGCTGATGCCGCCGATCATGGCTGCCGCGGCGACCACCTGGTCGCAATCGGCGGTCAGCTCCCGGACGAGGGGCAGATCCTTGGCATCGCCCTGGACGAAGCGGTAGCGGGGGTGCCCGTCATAGCTCTTGGCAATGGGCCCATACTTACTGAAGTCATCCAGGCCGATGACCTCGTGCCCCGCATCCAGCAGCTCCGGGATCAGATAGCCGCATATGAACCCCGCGGCGCCGGTGACGAGAACCTTCACAGTCGGATGCCTTCCCCGAGCGCGCCCCACACGTCGATGACGTCGCGGCCGCCGAGCTGGAGCGAGCGGTACGCCTTGTGGGGGACGCCGAGCACGAGGAACTCGGCCTCGGCCAGGACCTTCTCGAGGCCCACGAGCCGAGTGTCGGTGACGTACGGGTCCGTGCAGAGGACGCGGGCACCGGCCCAGGCGAGGAGCTTGCGCAGCTTGTAGGAGAGTGACGAGCGAACGTCGTCGGATTCGGCCTTGAAGGCCATCCCCAGGATGCCGACCGTCCGCCCAGAGAGTCCGCCGTAGCGGCGCTCCATGGCGCCGACGATGTAGGCCGGCAGCCCTTCGTTCACCTGCATCGCCGACTGGCCGAGCGCGAAGTGGTCGGGCGTGAAGGACGCGAGCTGCATGGTGTCCTTGAGGAGACACGGGCCGGCGGCGAAGCCCGGCGCGGGCAGGTCCGCGGCCCGCGGGTAGTCGGTCCGGATGGCGTCCAGGATCCGCCCGTAGTCGACACCTGCGCTGTGGGCGATGGTGAAGAACTGGTTGGCTACCGCGAACTTCATGTAACGCCAGGTGTTGGTGAAGAGCTTGGCGAGCTCGGCCTCTTTGGTGGTCGTCCGGATGATCCTGGCGGTGAGGTGACCGAACAGCTCTGCGGCTCGGTCCCCGGCCGCCAGATCGTCGGCGCCGACGATCTGGGGCAGGCTCGAGAGCTCTTCGAGGGCGTGGCCCTCGGCGATCCGCTCGGGGCAGAAGGCGATGTCCACCCGGCACCCGCGTTCCGCCAGGGCCTGGGCGACGTAGGTGCTCGTGCCCGGGAAGACCGTGCTGCGGAGGATGACAAGGCTGCCTGGACGCAGGTGTGGGGCGAGCTGGTCGACGGTGCGTTCGAAGACGGTCATCGACGGGTTGAGGAACTCGTCGATCGGCGTGCCGATGACGACGACCACGATCGCGGCCCGGTCGAGCATCTCGAACTGGCTCGACAGCTCAAGCCGGCCGGTCGGCAGGACCTCGGCGAGAAGCTCGTTGGCGCCCGTCTCGAGGAAGGGCATCTCGCCCTTTCCGATCCGTTCGAGCGTGGCCTCGGCGATGTCGAGGATGCCGACCCGTAGGCCGGCCGTGGCGAAGGCCAGACTCAGCGGCAACCCGACATGGCCGCCGCCACCGAGGACGACGAGGTCAAGCAGTCCCGACCCTGAGTGGCTCTCAAGCCGGTGAGGAGCGCGTGCTTCGACGGTCAAATCCCACTCCTTTGGTGCCCGAGACGCCACACTGACTCTGGCAGGCGATCAACCTTTGGTGCTCGCCACCACCATCACAATCATAG
>DATCGK010000513.1:0-7272 GCA_036508975.1 Candidatus Limnocylindrales bacterium | reverse complement strand
GCCTGGGAATCAGCTACTACGCGATCCCGGGGCACGCCATGGAGCGCATGGCGCCCCTCGTGGCCGCTCTCGCGGAGAGGTAGACGGGACCGCGGCTTGGGGTCGCCGCGCCTGAGCCTGCGCGTCGCGGCCGCCGGACACTGGGCATGATCAGTGGGTGGTGAGGGGAAGTCGTCGGGTCGTGCTGCCCGGCCGTCCGGACGGACGCTATTCTCAGGCACTGGTCCGTTCGGTTGGCCCGTGAGACCGGACGCCGAGGAGGTAGGCAGTGGACTCGGTCGCCGCTCCGGGCGTCCCGTCACCTAGGTGGCGCCTGACCCTGTTCCGGGTGCTCGCCACGCTTCTCGGGCTCGTGTACCTGCCCGGCGCGCTGCTGATGGCGGCGCCCTGGGCTCCTTCCTCGATGGCAACCGCACTCCCGCCGCTGTCGCCGCTCATCTGGGCGTGGGCACAGGCCGCGCACCCGGACCTCCAACGCTGGACCTTCGCGATCTCCGCCAGCGTCGATGAGGCGATCGCGGTGATCCTCCTCGTTGCGGCATGGCGTCCGCTCGCTCGACCGGTGTTCGTCCAGTTCGTGGCGCTCGCCTTCGTCGTCGATCTCGGGGCGAACATCGCGTTCGACCCGGAGGTCATGATCGCCTACGCGTCCCTGCTCCTTCTGCTGGTCGTCTATCCGGAGCCGCGGCGGCTGCTGACGCCGTTCTGGCGGGGACCGGTCGACCGGCCCGTCCTCGCGCTCGCCGTCGTCGTCGGCGCATTCTTCGTCCCAGCCGTGTGGCAGGCACTCCAATCCCAGGCCCATGGTGCCGACGAGCTGGCGCTGAACTTCGGCTGGGCGAGCACCGTCGAGCACCTGTGCAACGTCTGGCTCATCGGGCTGCTCGCGGCCTTCCGACAGCCGGGGTCGATCCTGCTGGCCCTGCTGACAGCGGCCTGTCTCGTCTACCTGGGCGTGGCGGCGGTCGCTCTCCCGGGCAACCCTGGCAGCTGGGGCGTTCTGGGTGGGGGGCCACCATCCTCGGCGGCGCCGCGTACCTCGTGATCGCCGCGCACGCCCGGCGCTTGGAGTCGCGGAGAGGGACGGACCGAGAGGCATGAGGCCGCTGACGGGCGCCTCAATCCCGACCCCGGCAGGCGACGTGATGGCCCCGCTGCGACCGCGGGCACCCCGGACGCCGCTCGTGGCCACCAATCTCGAGCCGCCGCCGCTGCCGCGCCACTACCGCGAGCGGGCGCGCCTCTCCGAGCGACTCGACGCCGCGCCGCGCGACGCGACCCGTCTGACGCTGGTCTCCGCCCCGCCCGGCTATGGCAAGAGCGTGGTGGTGGCCGGGTGGCTCGCCTCCCGGGGCACTCCGGCCGCCTGGCTCACCCTCGAGCCGCCGGACAACGACCTCGTGCGCTTCGTCCGCTATCTCATGGCCGCACTGCGCAGGGTGCGACCGACCGCGGGCCCCGCCACCCTTGACCTGCTCGCGACCGGAGCCAGCCCCGCGATCGATCAACTCGGCGCAACGATCCTCGACGAGATCGCCGCCTCGGACGCACGGTTCGTCCTGGCGCTCAATAGGCGGGAGTCTGCGCACGAGGACCTGGCGCGCACTCCTCGGGTGCCCCCGCGGACGTCAGCCAACGTCAGGTTGCGGCCCAATGTTGCGGCCCGATTCTTATCGTGCGAGCAGAATGGCCGCATGAATGCGCGCGGGCGGGGCGGGCGAACGATCCGAAATCGGCTTGCTGCCCTGATCGCGGTGGTCGTCATTGCCAGCTGTGCCGGCCCTCCGATCACGACCACTCCATCAGCCCCCTCGGGGACCGCGAGCGCGACGCCATCGCCGGCCGCGCACCTGACGCCGAGCCCGACCTCGACCGCCGCGCCACCCTCCCCGACACCCTCGCCGAGCCCGACCGCCCAGGCATCCTGCGTTCGGCGAGTCATGACCGGGATGAGCCTGGCCCAACGGATCGGCCAGCTGTTCCTGCTCGGCCTGGCCAACGACCGGCTCGGCCCGGCCGAGCTCAGCGCGATCCGGGACCAGCATGTCGGCTCGGTCTGGTTCACGGCCACGACCTCGATCGGGGTGGCCAGGGTACGGGCCATCGCGGACGCCGTCCAGGCGCAGGCCAGCTCAAGGTCAACGGCCGGCGTCCGCTTCTTCGTGGCGGCGAACCAGGAGGGCGGGCTGATCCAGGCGCTCCGGGGTCCCGGCTTCTCGACGATCCCCTCGGCACTCATGCAGGGCGGGCTGACCCCGGCCACTCTGACGGTCGACGCGCGGCGCTGGGGCCGGGAGCTGCTGGCCGCCGGCGTGAACCTCGACTTCGCCCCGGTCGCCGACGTCGTCCCGCCGGGCACCGACGCGACCAACCAGCCCATCGGCGTCCTGAAACGCGAATACGGTCACGATCCGCTGACAGCCGGCAGCCACGCCGCGGCCTTCGTGGCCGGCATGACCGAGGCCGGGGTGGCCACGACCGCCAAGCACTTCCCGGGCCTGGGTCGGGTGGCCGACAACACCGACTTCGCGGCCGGGGTGGTCGACGATGTGACCACGGTCGACGATCCGTACCTCGCCTCGTTCCGGGCGGCCATCGGCGCCGGTGTCCCGTTCGTCATGGTCGCCCTGGCCACCTACACCCGGATCGATCCCGCGCACCTGGCCGCCTTCTCGCCCCTCGTCATGGGCAGCCTGCTGCGGGACGACCTGGGCTTCCGGGGGGTGGTCATGTCCGATTCCCTGACCGCGACGGCGGTCGCGACGATGCCACCCGGCCAGCGAGCGCTCGACTTCCTGCTCGCGGGCGGCGACCTCATCGTTGCCAGGAGCGCCACGGCGACGGTGGCGATGGTCGAGGCCGTCGTGGCGCGGGCGGCCACTGACCCGGACTTTGCAGCCCGGGTGGACGACGCGGTCCTGCGCGTCCTGGAGGCGAAGGAGTCGGCGGGCCTGCTGCCCTGCGCGGGTTGAGCCTACGTGGCCCGGCTGGTCGGATCGATCAGGTCACGCTCGCGTGCGGCGTTTTCGAGAGTGCCTCGAGGGGCACGGCCTGAAGCGAAGGGCCTAACCTTCCCGGGATGCCCTCGCGGCGTACGACACCCGGGTCGCGAGGGTTCCGCGACCAGCATCGGTTCCAGTTCGAGGAGGAGTCAGGATGCAGGAACCGGGGAGCTACTTCGATCACCAGGGCAGGGACGACGTCCTTGGGGGCGGCGCGAAGCTGGTCCCGATCGGGACACCGAAGGGCGTCTTCCGGGTGTGGATCAAGCGGATCGGCAACAACCCGCGGGTGAAGGTCCTCCTCCTGCATGGCGGGCCCGGGGCGACGCACGAGTACTTCGAGGCGTGCGACTCGTACTTCCCGGCGGCAGGGATCGAGTACTACTACTACGACCAGCTCGGCTCGGCCTACAGCGATCAGCCCGACGACCCCGAGCTGTGGGAGATCCCTCGCTTCGTCGATGAGGTCGAGCAGGTGCGCCGGGCGCTCGGGCTCGACCGCGGCAACTTCTACCTCCTCGGCCACTCTTGGGGCGGCGTCCTGGCGATCGAGTACGCGCTCAGGTACCAGCAGCACCTCAAGACGCTCGTGGTCTCCAACATGATGAGCAGCATCCCCGCGTACAACGCCTACGCCGAGGGGGTGCTGATGCCGGCGATGGACCAGGACGCCCTCGCCGAGATCAAGCGCCTCGAGGCGGCGAAGGCATTCGACGACCCGCGCTACATGGAGCTGCTCATCGAGCACCACTATGTGCACCACGTCCTGCGCATGCCGCCTGACGCGTGGCCGGATCCGGTCAACCGCGCCTTCGCGCACGTCAACCAGGCCATCTGCATCCCGATGCAGGGCCCGAGCGAGCTCGGGCGAGCGGCAAGCTCGTCGCCTGGGATCGGACCGCCGATCTCCCGAAGATCTCGGTCCCGACGCTGGTCATCGGGGCGCGTCATGACACGATGGATCACGGATACATGGAGATGATGGCGGGCAGGGTCCAGCGCGGAACGTACCTGTACTGCCCCGACGGCAGCCACATGGCGATGTACGACGACCAGGTCACCTACTTCGACGGCATCGTCGAGTTCATTCGCAACGTCGAGCGAGGCGCCTCGGCCGGCGCATGAAGGCCTCGGTGGCGATGCGGTCTTCTGCCATCTCGGCAACTGGGCTCTCAGAACGTGACGGCCGACCATGTGTGGCCGCCATCGCGGGTCATGAGCAGCTGGCCCGACCCGCTCACCAAGCTTGCCACCACGACGCCCTGGGTCGGTGTCGTGAAGCCGAGCTCGGCGAGCCGGACGTCCGGAACCAGTCCGAGAGGTCCGCTGCCCTCCTGGAGCACGACGGACCAGGTCTGACCGCCGTCGAACGTGCCGGCGAGGACGGACCCGGTGGAGTTCGAGCCGGAGACGACGATCGCCGAGGTGTCCGCCATCGCGACTTCGCTCCCGAGCGCGACCGGGACACGGCCACCGGTCTCCGTGAAGGCGGTCCCGCCGTCGCGCGAGACGAACAGGTGGCCGCCCTGCGGCGAGCTCCACGAACCCACATCGCACGCGGCAACGAGATCGGTCGGGCTTGACGCGGCGATCGCGGCGGGACCCGCGACATCGGCGCACGGGGGCGTCCATGTCCGCCACACGCCGCCCACCAGGTGTGCGCCGTTCACGACGGTTCGGTCGTTCTGGAGCAGCCAGCCGGTGTTGCCCGAGAGGACCAGCTGGACCGCGGGCACCGGCCCTGCGCCCACCGGCAAGCGAAGTGGCGATACGCTCCAGGCGTCGCTGCCGACCGGGCTCACGGCGATCCCGAAATCCTGCGCGCCATCGTAGAACGCGGCGTGCACCGAGCCATTGGCCGTCTCGAGCGCCACCATCACCGACCCCGCCGGCAGGCCCGGCACGGAGGCCCTGGTCCACGAGGCGCCGCCATCGTGGGTCGCCCACAGGTCCGGCCCGAAGGCCCAACCGTCGTTTGCCGTCGCGAAGCGGAGCCGGCCAATCCCGGCACCGGCGCTGGCCGGCAGGCCGATGCCAGGCACCACGGCGGTCTTTGGCGCCGGCGCCGGGGCCCAGGTCCGGCCGCCATCCTTCGTCCGTTCGATGGCCGCGCAGCGCGTGGAGCCGCATGGAACGCTCCCGAGCGCCCAGCCCGCGTCGGTCGAGATGAACGTCACGGAGACTGGCGCAAAGCCAATCGCAGCGGGCGCCGCTGACGGACTGGCCGCTGACGGACTGGCCGCTGACGGACTGGCCGCCGATGGACTGGCCGCGGGCGCGCTCGGCGAGCTGACGGCCGACGGGGGAGCGCCGGTCGATGGGGCACTCGCGGAGGGCACCGTGGCGTTTAGCGAGGAGCCCGGACCTCCCGGGGCCTGGATGGCCGGCCGGACAATCACCGCCGCAACGACGATGGCGAGGGCGACCGCAAGGCCGCCGAACCCAGCCCCCGGCCGGAGCGTCCCCAACCGGAGTCGAGAGCGGAACGTCTGCATGACGGGCTCCTGGCGCGGGATCGCGGCGACGCGCGCCACGAGGCGCTCGGGTGCCGGCTCCCCGGCCATCGCGTCGAGCGTGCGGCGCACCTCGCGGTCGAACGGGTCTCCGCTGTTCATCGCGCGGTTCTCCCTTCGGGACCCGACTCCAAGGCCGAGCGGAGGTAGCGGAGGGCGTAGTGGAGGCGGGACTTGACCGTGCCGGCGCCGGCGCCGGTTCTGGCTGCGATCTGCTCCACCGTAAGGTCGAAGTAGAAGCGCAGGATCACGACCTCGCGATGCTCCGGCGTGAGCGTCCGGATCGCTGACCCGAGGGCATCGCGGCGTACGATCGCCTCGGCCTGGTCCGCCGATGAGAAGCGCGCCGCGACCCCCGGGGACGCCGGCTCGAGGTCAAGGCTGAGCGGGGTCAGCCGCCTCGTCCTCAGGCGGTCACGGCAGACGTTGTGGAGGATTCGTCCGAACCAGGCCGCGAAACGGTCCTGCTCGCGCAGGTCGCCGAATCGACGCCACGCGGTCAGCGCGGCATCGTGCGTCGCGTCCTCTGCGTCGCCGCGATCGCCGAGCATGAGCGTGGCAAACCGGTATGCGTCGTCCAGGGCACGGCGGTCGACGAGGCGGGCGAACGCCTCCTCCCGGGCGACGTCCTTCAGCTCGTTCGTTCGAGTCACGACCTTCCCGACATCGACTTCGATCATGCCCTAATGACGTTCAAGACCATCGTGAACGTTCAAACACGATGCCGGGCTGATCCTCTTCCTGTCTCGAGCCGTCCCGGGGACGGTCGGTGAGGCGATCACTCACCCTCGTGGTCAGCGGCGCTGCGGCCCGTGCGGGTCCTCGATGTACAGCACGCATCGCCCGCCGCCACGCCGCTTCGCCTCGTACATCGCGCCGTCGGTGGCGGCGACCACTTCATCGGCGGTCCCGAGGCCGTCCGGGCCCACGGCGACGCCCACGCTGGCCGTCACGATCCGCCGGTCAGTCCCGATCTCGTACGGCACTCGCAGCGCCTCGCTGAGGCGCTCGGCAACGACCATGGCCGCCTCCGTCGTGGCCACATCGTCGAGAAGCACGACGAACTCATCTCCACCCACGCGAGCGGCGGTGTCGCCTGCCCGAAGCGAGGCACGAAGGCGCGACGCCACATCGACGAGAAGTCGATCGCCGGCGGCATGACCCAGGGTGTCGTTGACCACCTTGAAGTCATCGAGATCGAGGAACAGGACCGCGAAGCCGGTCTGCCGTCGATCGGCGAGCTCCAGGCGGTGGGCCAGGTGCTCCCAGAACAGCGCGCGGTTCGGGAGGCCGGTCAAATCGTCGTGAAGCGCTCGCCGGCCGAGCTCCCGCGTTGCGATCTCGAGCTCGGCCGTTCGGTCAGCGACCCGCCGCTCGATCTCGCTGAAGGAAGCGTCGAGCTCCTCGCCCAGGAAGTTCACACCTGCCGCGACGGCATCGACGATGTCCCCGCCCGGACCGATCCGGGCGCGGGCGTCGAACCGGAGCGACGCGAACTCCTCGATGATGCGCACGACGTCTTCCAGGCGTCGCTCGAGACTCCGACCTCGCGTGCCGGCGAGCGCCGCCGGCGGCCCCTGAGGGGGCGGCACCGGTGAGTCTCGAACGCGCGAGGGTGCCTCGTCCGTGGGCCCAGGCGTCATTGTCAGCCCACGAACCCCAGGAGCCAGGCGACGGCGGACGGCTCGTCGTCGAACAGCCGCGTCGGTGCGATCGGCTTGCTCACGCTGAGGTAGAAGTTGCCCAACAGCCGGCTG
>DATCGK010000512.1:0-4476 GCA_036508975.1 Candidatus Limnocylindrales bacterium | reverse complement strand
TCGCTCCCGGCCGGTGGGCGCTGATCGCCGTCCATGTGGCGCTCGTCGTGGTCGGCTGGATACTTGCCGCGACCGCGCTGCTCGACTGACCACACGAGGGACGATCCGTCCGCGCGGGGCACGGCGGCCGTGGTTGTTCGTCCACGCCCAGAGCCACGTGCGCCCATCCGTTGAGTCGAGCAGGGTCCCGTCGGCCGCGTCGACGGCCAGGAAACGGGTCCCGGTCCAGACCACGTGAGTGAGCGGGGCACCGAGTCCGGTCTGGATCGGCGTTCGTTCCCATCCCGAAGCGAGCGAGGGAACCGGGCTCGGGCTTTCGGCAGGCGAAACAGAGGCGGTCGGGCTGGCGAGCGGAGACGCTGGGGGATGCGGGCTCGGCGATACCTGCAGTTCGGGGCTGCCCATCCCTGGGCTGCCCGATGGCCCCGGCTGACAGGCCGCCACGATGGCTACCAGGGCCGACATCGCTACGGTCGAGCGAAACGACGGCCACCAGCGTGCCAGGGTCAACGACGGCTTCTTCACGACTCCCAGACGCGGAAGCCGCGATCCTGTTACGTGGCCGGAAGCACAGCGCGTGGCAGCGCGGGGGGCGTAGACCGTGCCGTGGATCGCGAACTGCGACCGGGACGCTCCATACCGAGCCTCAAGCCGATGCTGAGCCAGTGGTAGTCCACCTTGTCGGGCGAGGCGCCGCGGTCCGCGCCGGGCAGCTCGGCGAGGGTCTCGTCCAGCGCCCCTTCGAGCGCCCATGCGTCGCGCGCGATGTCGCCGCCCTCCGTCTGCATCGAACGCTTGCTATCCGTGTGGGTGATCGTGCCGAGCATACGGACGAAACCGGACGCGTCCAATCAGCCGCTGACCGCGGCCGGGACGACGGCCCAGGTGTTCGCGCCCCCGTATCCGCTTCTACGACCACGCAGGACCGCGACCATCCTGCTCCTGGTGCGCTGAAGCCCGCTCCGTGGCAGGAGCAGAGACGAACCAGACCGGCTCGGCGATGAGAAGGACCCTCCGGTCGATCCGGAGGGTCCTTCCGTCAGGCGTCGGGCGCCGCTGCCGCGACGCCGGTTGCTCACGCTCTATGGGGCAAGGTCGCCGTAGATGTCCTGGTCGAGACCGCCCGCGCGCGGGCAGGTGTCGCCGGTCCAGCTGCCGCTCGACAGCTGCTTCCGGCACTGGTGGACGTCGGCACCGGACTCGTCCGCGGTCACCTCGCGCTGATCGGGACCCGCGGCCGTGTTCCGCCAGTCGGTCCAGACGCCGAACGTGGTGCCGCCCTTCGAGTCGATCCAGAGATAGTCGCCGCCGAACGGGATCGTGCGGCCGGAGAACTGCTCGTACTGGCCGTTCGAGGTGACGTCGGTCAGGCGCGTGACGGAGCTCCACGATCCGCCGGAGATCAGCCGGGTCGCGGCGTAGACGTCGAAGCCGGCGCCCACGTTCCCGTTCGCGTCATTGCCGATCGGACGCTGCCTGAAGGAGCTCGCATCGTTCATCGCGTCGTTGCGGCTGTCCCACCACAACGCGTGGATCGTGCCGGCATCGACCGCGAGATCCGGGAAGATCTGCTGCCCCTTGTTCACCGGCGCGATCTGCTGCGGCGCGCCGGCGAGGGCGCCCGTCGCCCCGTCGTAGCGCAGGAAGTAGATCGCGGACTGACCGCCGGCGCCCGGCTTGTCGGCCCACCCGAAGCTCGTCCCGGTCGGGACCTGGGAGTTGGGGACGATCGCGTCGTACAGGATGTAGACCCACTGGTGCGTCCTGTCCGCCTGGTCCGTCGTGGAGCGGACCTGGGTGTCGCCGCGGAAGAAGGTGTAGCCGGACGTGCAGGCAAGCGAGCCGTCACCGCAGTCCCGCGCGCTGCCGCCGCCGACCGTGACGTCGATGAGCCCCATCGGGCTGAAGGTCTGGAGGGTGCGGGGCTTCGAGAAGGTGGCACCGCAGTCCGTCGACTTGACGATCTCGACCGCGTCGGGCTGCTGCGCCGCCCCGTACTGGCGGTACGTGACGTACACCGTGCCGTCAGAGGTGACCGAGATATCCGGGAACTGGACGTCGTGGTCGCTCTCCGACAGCTTGGTGGGCTGGGAGAATGTCGCGCCGTGGTCGATCGAGCGCGAGATGTAGATCGCGTTCCTGCCGGAGCCGTTGAACCGCGACCAGGAGAAGTAGACGTTCCCACGGCACGCGGTATCGGTCCGGTCCGCCTCGATCGCGGTCTTGTCGTTGAACTTGCCGTTGTAGTTCGGCGCCGACGCGCCCTTGGCGACCACCGTCGAGCCGGCGAACAGGAGCCCGTCGCTCGCGGGGGCGCCGGTCGAGCCTTCGGGATTGACGTAGCGGGCCACCCAGCTGTCGCCGAAGCCCTTCAGCGTGCCCGCGGGGTCGTCGCTCGACTCCGAGCCCATGAACAGGCGACCCTCGGCGTCCCAGGCGACCACCGGGTCACCCGAGCTGGCGGTCCGGATCTTCGCGAGGGCGCCCAGCTGCGAGGCATCGCCGGGGTAGCCGGGGACGAGCGAGCTCTGGAAGGTCGCGCCGCCATTCACCGAGCGGTAGTACCCCAGCCAGATGGGGCCCGACGCGATCGGGGCGCCGTTCGCATCGACCCCGCCGTTGTAGACGGCGCAGTAGTCGTTGCTCGAGCCGACCATGACCGAGGGGTTCCGCGGGTCGATGGCGAGCGCCGGCTCGTTCTCCCGGCCGCGCGACGTCGAGCACTCCCTGAGCGTCGCATCGGTGTAGGACGAGACGCCGGCGAGGACGTCGGCGCTGACGTAGCCGGAGGTGCCCGGGGCGTCGTTGGTGAGCCGGACGTCGGTGCCCGGCGATGAGGCTAGGACACCGGAGGCCCCGGTGATGAGGGCCGCCAGCGCCAGGAGGACGCCAGCGCGCAGGGCGCGAGGTCTGTGGACCATGGTCGATGGCTCTCCATGTTCACGATCCGATGCCTCTCGGGCGACGGCGGAGTCGCGATCACGACCCTGACGCGTCGGATCACGGTCCCGACGGAGTACGGATCGGGGACGCGCGGCGTGTCGTGAAGCGCGATGGCTCGGTGGGCCGCCCGGGGACGGCGAAGGCGCCAGTCTGATCCCGTCCCGATGGGCCGTCAAGGCTTCCTCCCCGTGTGTGTCGTAGGACAGCGAATCTGTCCGAGCTAAAGGGACAGCGACTTCGTCACCCTCGATCCCATGGAGACGAGGGACACGATCACCTTGGATGCCAAGGCGCAGCAGCGCATCCTGGTCCTGGCCCACGTGCTCGCCGGCGAGCTCACCGGCTGGCCTTTCCCGCAGGACCTCGTGATCCGGCAGGCTGGGCGACGCGCAACCGAGCGCGCGCAAGTCGGCGACCCTCGAGCAGGGCGCCAACTTCGACTGCCGGGGTACTTGTGCGAGTCCCCACTCGATCGGACAATGGGTGCAGGGCCGATGACAAGCGGGGCTCCGGGGGCCGCGGCACAACCCGGCAGCGAACCGAGGTCGGGTACACTCTCGCGGCGCAGATACGGTGTCAGGGCGGTCCACGACGGCCGTTAGGCGCCCGTTCTGATCTCGTGGTGGCCATAGCTCAATAGGCAGAGCATCGGATTGTGGCTCCGAAGGTTACGGGTTCGAGACCCGTTGGCCACCCCATCACCTGATCACGGAAGAACCCCCGGCCCGCCGCTGGGGGTTCTTCCGTGTCGCCACGGTGCGGGGCCCGCCCGCCTCCCGCTTCTGCGCTAGCGTGGTGGCGTGACCACGACCGCCCGTCCCGAACCTCGCCGACGATCCGGCCATCGCGTCTGGGTGCCCCGCCAGCACGGGGCCTGGGCGATGCTCCTGCTGCCCGTGCTCCTCGGGGTGGCGGCGAGCCGATCCGACGCCTGGCAACTCGCGGTCGCCGGTGCCGCGCTCAGCGGGTATCTCCTCTCGGCGGCCCTGCAGGCGTGGTCCCGGGCCCGGCGCCCGCCCGCATACCGGCTCCCGATCGCCGTCTACGGCATCGCGTTCGCCGGGCTGGGGCTGCTGCTGGTCGCCGCCTTTCCAGCCCTGCTGGCCACGCTCGTGGTGGTGGTACCGACGTCGCTCATCGTGTACCGGGGCGCCCAACCGGGGACGCGAAGGGACCTCGCCAACAGCCTGGCCCAGGTTGCCCAGGCGCTGGTGCTGGTGCCGGCGGCGGCGTACGTCTCCGGCGACTTCGAGCTCGCGCGCGTCATCCCGTGCACGCTGGTCGCCGCCGGGTACCTGGTCGGGACTGTGCTGGTGGTTCGCTCCGTCCTGCGCGAGCGCGGGAACGAGGCGTTCGCGGCGCTCTCGGCCGGGTTCCACGTGGTTCTCGTGGGCCTCGCAGCACTGGGGCTGCCGCCCGCGTACGCGATCCTGGCTCTCGGACTTGCGGCCCGGGCCGCAGCGCTGCCCGTGATCCAGCGTCGGCGCGCCGGGGGACCCAAACCGCTGAGGCCGGTCCAGGTCGGGATCGTGG
>DATCGK010000511.1:0-7748 GCA_036508975.1 Candidatus Limnocylindrales bacterium | reverse complement strand
CCTCAGGTCAACGGCGTCGCGGGGCAAGGCATCGACGCTGGGGGGACGGCGCGGACCGGTTCGGCCATATTCGCGCGATGAGCGAGCAGTGGCGCGCCCGTGCCCCGCCCGCAGCGCAGGGAGTTGACGATGGCCACCGACCCCACACCTGGTCCGCGCACCCGACGCGCCGTCCTCGCGACGGGGATCGGCGTCCGGGCCGCGAACAACTGGCCGAATGGCACGGCCATTCAGGTCGACGGCAAGGCGCGATTCAGCCGCAGCGGGCGTGCCAAGGTCCTGGCCGGGCACTCCTCGGTCGACATCACCGTGCCGGGCGGGCTGGCTGGTGTCTCGCTCATCTTCGCCAACCTGATGAACTATCGGACCGGCGTCGCGGTGGCCGCGGTCCGCCCCAACTGGCCCAGCGCGGGCAAGGCGCGGATCTACCTCACGAAGTCGGTCTCGACCGCCGCGTATGTCTCCTGGCTCGTCGTGGGCTGACGGGCGGCGGCCCCGGGGCTGCGCCTCATCCACCGCGCGCCGGGGCCGGTGATCAACCCGGTACGGGCGCGCCCGTACCGGGTGCGCCCGGCTTGCCCTTCGGCCAGTACAGCTCCTTCTTCACGTGGGGCTCCGGGAAGTCGGAGTCCAACAGGACCCGCTCCACGTTGAGGATCATCTCGGGGTTGCCGCAGATGTAGACCACGGTGCTGTCGGGCGCGAGCCCCAGGTCACGGCAGGTGTCCGCGACCACCTGCTCGGCGCGGCCGACCCTGCCGGTCCAGTCCGCGTTCCGCGGATCGTTGGCCCGGGAGACCGTCGGCACGTAGGTCAGGCGGTAGGTCGGATCCTGCTGCCAGGCCTCCAGCTCGGGCCGGTAGCCAAGCTCGTCTCTGAACGAGACGCCGTTGAGGAGCACGGTCCTGCGAGGCTTGCCGTGCGCCATCGTCTCGCGGACCATCGCGATGAACGGGGCGATGCCGGTGCCGGTGGACACGTACAGGTGGATCCGCTCGTCCACGGGTTCCAGCATGAACCTGCCCTTGGGTCCGATCATGCGCATCCGCTGGCCCACCGGGAGCCGCCACAGCGCGGTGGTGAACCGGACCACCGGGACGTGGCGGACGAAGAATTCGTAGCCCTCGGTGTCCGCGGTCGCGGGCGCCGATGCCACCGAGTAGGGCCGCTGGAGGAGCTTGCCGTCCGCGACGACGCCGATCGTCATGTACTGCCCGGGCTCGAATGGGACCGCGGGGCCATCCAGCTTGACGCGGAAGTAGCCGAGGTCCGGCCCGATGTCCTCGCGGGCGACGAGCGTCGCGTTGTACGCCTCGGCATCCTGCTCGATGACGCGCGTGTCCTGTTCGGGCTCGATCACGGAACAGCTCCTGCACGAGGGTCGCAGACGAACGCGGGCTTCTGACGGGGGCCTCGAGAAGTGTACCGCCGGGCCACCCACCCAAGGTTCCCTCGGGCCCGCCCCCGCTGCAGGAGATGGGGCCGCCGCGGCCGCACCGGTGACCCTCGGAGCAGTGGTCGCGGGCTTGATAGGCCCGGGGTCGGGTACGCCTGCGTCCCGGCATGATCGTTTCATGTTCACGCCACGCACTTCGCCGGCGCTTACGCCGCGGGGCCCGGTCGTTGTGGGGGCCGGTGATCGCGTCATGTGCAGGATGGGCCCGAAGGTCCGCACACGGCCGTCATGCCGCTATCCGGCGCACCATACGACCGGGCGAACGCTGAGCGTGCACATGAACGATCACGCGTGATCTGAACGGCTGCGGCAGCGGCACCAGCGGGTCGGTATGGCCGCGGCAGCCCGCGGCTGCGCGGACACGACCCCGCGGCTGCGGCACGCACGATGTCGGATCCGGTCAGCCGCGCCCCGGACGGGCCGGATCCGGCCGACGTGGCGGCCACCCCGCTCGGCCCCTCGGAGGCCGGCCGAATGGCCCGTTCACGAGGGCGCACCGGCCCGTGCGTTCCCAACCCTCTCGAAACCCGGGCGCCCGGGGTGTGCGGCGTACAATCCACGGGATCCCCATGAGGTCAATCCGCGGGCCGCGCCATCAATGGTGCACGTGGGTCCGCCAGCCAAGGAGCCCTGCCACGATGGCCCAGAGCCAGACCCCCTCCGATCGCCCGCACGTCGCGGCCAAGCGCTACATCTACGCCTGGGGCGCCGGTACCGCCGAAGGCCATGGCAAGATGAAGGACCTCCTTGGCGGCAAGGGCGCGGGCCTCGCCGAGATGACCCTCGCCGGCCTGCCGACGCCTCCGGGTTTCACGATCACCACCGAGGCCTGCAACGACTACTTCGCCAGCGGCAAGCAGCTGCCGGCCGGCCTCTGGGACGACGTCCTCGACGCCATGAAGCAGGTCGAGCAGCGCTCCGGCAAGGGCTTCGGCGATCCTGCGAACCCGCTGCTCGTGTCGGTCCGCTCGGGCGCCAAGTTCTCGATGCCCGGGATGATGGACACCGTCCTCAACCTGGGCCTCAACGAGGAGACGCTCCAGGGCCTGATCGCCCTCACCGGCAACGAGCGCTTCGGCTGGGACGCCTACCGCCGGTTCATCGCGATGTTCGGCCGGATCGTCATGGACGTTCCCCCGCGCGTCGTCACCAACCCCGACGACTCCACCGCCGAGTACAACCGCTTCGACGATGCGCTCGACGAGGTCAAGCACGCGCACGGCGCGAAGTCGGACACGGACCTCGACACGGCGGCCCTCCAGGAGGTCGTCGTCAAGTACAAGGCGATCGTCCGCGAGCAGACCGGCCGCGAGTTCCCGACCGACGTCTACGAGCAGCTCGACCTCGCCGTCAAGGCAGTCTTCGCCTCCTGGTTCGGCAAGCGCGCCAACGACTACCGCACGAGCCAGAAGATCGCCCACGACCTGGGCACGGCCGTCAACGTGGTGACAATGGTCTTCGGCAACATGGGTGACGACTCCGGCACCGGCGTCGCCTTCACCCGGAACCCGAACACGGGCGAGAAGGTCCTCTACGGCGAGTACCTGACCAACGCACAGGGCGAGGACGTGGTTGCCGGCGTGCGCACCGCGCCCGAGATCGCGCAGATGGCCATCGACATGCCCGCCGTCCACGCGGAGTTCACCCGCATCGGCCAGCAGCTCGAGCAGCACTACCGCAACGTCCAGGACCTCGAGTTCACGATCGAGCGCGGCAAGCTGTACATGCTCCAGACCCGCGATGCCAAGCGGACCGCCGCGGCGGCCGTGAAGATCGCCGTGGACATGGTCGCGGAGGGCTTCATCACCGAGGCCGAGGCCGTCTCCCGGATCGAGACGGACCAGGTGGACCAGCTCCTCCGGGCCCAGTTCGACCCGAAGGCCCGCAAGGGCGCCGCACGCGTCGCCAAGGGCCTCAACGCCTCGCCGGGTGCGGCCGTCGGGCGAGCCGTGTTCAACGCGGATGTCGCGGTCGAGTGGGTCGCGCGGGGCGAGAAGGTCGTGCTCGTGCGCGTCGAGACGTCACCGGACGACTTCCACGGCATGGCCGTCGCCGAGGGCATCCTGACCGCCCGCGGCGGCGCCACCAGCCACGCCGCGGTCGTCGCGCGCCAGATCGGCAAGCCCTGTGTCGCGGGCTGCGCCGAGCTGGTCGTGGACTACGGCACGAAGACCGCCCACAGCACGACCTCGGGCGTGTCCTTCGCAGAGGGCGACTGGATCAGCGTCGACGGCTCCACGGGTGAGGTCTTCGTCGGTGCGCTGCCGACGGTCGAGGCTCGCTTCGAGGACCAGCCCGAGCTCCAGACGATCCTCGGCTGGGCCGACAAGATCCGCCGGATGCAGGTCTGGGCGAACGCCGACAAGCCCGAGGAGGCCGCGCAGGCTCTCAGCTACGGCGCCCAGGGCATCGGCCTCTGCCGGACCGAGCACATGTTCCGCGAGGGCGAGCGCCTCGAGATCGTGCGCGGCGCGATCCTCGTCGCGAACATCGCCACCCGCGCCAAGGCGAAGACCGCCGCCGGGGAGGCGCTCTCCGCGGACGAAGCCGACGCGCTGGCCACGTTCGACGCGGCGATGGCCCAGCTCGAGGTTCTCCAGCAGGGCGACTTCGAGGGCATCCTGGCCGCGATGACCGGCCTGCCGGTCGTCATCCGCCTGATCGACCCGCCGCTCCACGAGTTCCTCCCGAACCTCGAGGAGCAGCTGGTCAAGGTCACCAGGGCTGAGCTGCAGGGTGGGGCGACCGACGAGGACCGGGAGCTTCTCGCCACCATCAAGTCGATGCACGAGCAGAACCCGATGCTCGGCCTCCGCGGCTGCCGCCTGGGCCTCATGATCCCGGACTTCGTCAAGATCCAGACCCGCGCCATCCTCAACGCCGCCGTCGCGGTGAAGAAGGCAGGCAAGGATCCGCGGCCGGAGATCATGATCCCGCTCGTGGGCCACGTGAACGAGCTGATCGCCACCCGCGCCCTGCTCGACGCCGAGGCCGCCGCCGTCATCGAGGCCGCCGGCGAGGAGATCGACTTCAAGTTCGGCACCATGATCGAGATCCCGCGGGCCGTCTGGGTTGCGGACAGGATCGCCGAGCACGCCGAGTTCTTCAGCTTCGGCACCAACGACCTCACCCAGATGACCTTCGGCTACAGCCGCGACGACGCCGAGGGGGGCTTCCTCCTCAAGTACGTCGAGGACGGCATCCTGCCGGTCAACCCGTTCCAGACCCTCGACGACGTGATCGCCGACGAGATGCAGATGGCCGTGGACAAGGGTCGTTCGACGCGCCCGAACCTCAAGGTCGGCATCTGCGGCGAGCATGGTGGCGACCCGGCGTCGATCCACAAGTGCGAGAAGGTCGGTCTCAACTACGTGTCCTGCTCGCCGTTCCGGGTCCCCGTGGCCCGGCTGGCGGCCGCGCAGGCCGTGCTGGTCAACGCCGCCGAGAACGACAGGTAGCACCACCCCCGGGCGCAACTCGCCCGGTTGGAGCAAAGACCGCACGGAGCGGTCCCCCCGCCAGGGAGGACCGCTCCTTCGATTCCCGGCGGCGTTCCCGCCCGCCCCGGACCATTCCCTCGCTGCTGGGGGCCGATCTTCGCGGTCTGGGCGCTTCTGCCCTTGACGCTGTACTCGGACGAGCAGATGGTAGAGCCGACGATCCGGCACGGCCCTACCGTGTCCCGGGACCGCCCAGGATCCCGCCGGAGTCCCCGCGCCGATGAGCCCCAGGATCCAACCCGCCCCGCGCCCGGCCGACGAACCCGCCACGCGCCGGGCCGACGAGCCCGTCCCGGTGGTCGGCATCGGTGCGTCCGCGGGCGGTCTGGCGGCCTTCGAGGCGTTCTTCTCCGGCATGCCGGCCGACGCGGATCCCGGCATGGCCTTCGTGCTGGTCCAGCACCTCGCGCCGGACCGCAAGAGCGCCCTCGTGGACCTGCTCCAGCGCTACACCACGATGGCGGTGTTCGAGGTCGAGGACGGCGTGGTGGTGCGGCCCAACTGCGTGTACGTCATCCCGCCCGGCCGGGAGATCGCCTACGCGGGCGGCGCCCTGCGCCTCGCCAGGCCTCAGGAACCGCGCGGCCGGAGGCTGCCGATCGATACCTTCTTCCGGTCCCTGGCCCTGGACCTCGGGGACCGGTCGATCGGCATCGTGCTGTCGGGGACCGGGAAGGACGGGACGCTGGGCATCCGGGCCATCGCGGAAGCCGGCGGGCTGGCGATCGCCCAGAGCCCCGACACGGCCGAATACGACGCGATGCCGCGCAGCGCGATCGAGGAAGCGTCGATCGACGAGATCATGGCCCCGTCCGAGATGCCTCGCCGCCTCATCGTCCACATCAGCCGGACGTCGACGGAGGATCCCCTGGCGGACCCGGCCGGGGAGGCAGTCGTCCACCAGATCCTCGCGCTCGTCCACGCCGAGACCGGCCATGACTTCGCCGGGTACAAGCGGAGCACGATCCTCCGTCGCATCGACCGGCGGATGGTCTCGAGGCACGAGAACGATCCGAACCGCTACGTGGACTACGCGCCTGGGCCAGGACGGGATCCGCGCGGAGCGGGTCACGCTGGGGCCCCTGGTGGCCCGGCTGCACGCGGTGTACGGCGAGCGGTTCGCGGCGGCCGGTGGCCGGCTCGAGCTCGCCGGGTCACCGGTGGTCCCCCGCGCCGACCCGCACCTGCTCGAGCGGATCCTCGCCAACCTCGTCGACAACGCCCTCACCTACCGCCGTCCGGACGTCCCCCCGCTGGTCGCGGTCTCCGTGGTCGGCCACGGGGAGCGGGTCACCGTCTCGGTGGCCGACAACGGGATCGGCATCCCGCCCGAGCACCGGGAGCGGATCTTCGCCCTGTTCACCCGGCTCCACCGGGAGGACGAGTACCCGGGCACAGGCATCGGCCTCTCGATCGTGCGCAAGGCCGCCCGCCTCATGGGCAGCGACGTCACGGTCGCCTCGGTCGTGGGCGAGGGCAGCACCTTCAGCCTCGAGCTGCCGGCAGCGGCCGGGTAGGGGACGGGAGGCCGGGACCGTGACGAACCCAGCCGGCACGCTCGCTCCGGAGACCCGGATCCCGCGACGGCTGCGCCCGGTTTCGCGCCGGACGGACGCGCTCTGGATCCTGTCCGTCGCGGTGGTCTACTTCGCGGCGGCGCGTCTGGGCCTTGCGTTCCTGATCCAGCCATCCGGTATCGCGCCCGTCTGGCTGCCGTCGGGCGTCTTCCTCGCGGCGATCCTGCTGACGCGACAGGACGTGCGGCCCTGGCTGGTGGGCACGCTGTGTCTGACGGACCTGGTCGCCGAGCTGGTCGCCGGGACGTCGCCGGCCCTCGGCGTCGCGTATGCCCTCACCCTGACCGGGGACGCGGTCCTGAGCGCGTGGCTGCTGCTGCGGTTCGTGGGCAACCCGATCACCTTCCGCCGGGTGCGCGGCGTCGTCGGCTGGCTGCTGCTCTCGGTGCTCCTCAGCAACGCCATCGCGGCGCTTGTTGCGGCGGCCGCCGCCAGTGTCCTGGCGGGAGCCTCGTTCTGGGGAGCCTGGAGCGCGTGGGCCATCGCCGACGGGATCGGCAACCTCCTCGTCACGCCCCTGGCCCTGAACTGGGCCGCCTGGGCGGGAGCGCCGTGGATCCGGCACCCGAGGCGCGAGCTGGAGGCTGCCGTCCTGCTCATCCTCCTGGCTGCCCTGAATTGGGTCGTCTTCTTCGGGCTGCCGGAGCTGCGCGCGCTCTCCGAGCTCATGACGTACCTGAACTTCCCATTCCTGCTGTGGGCGTCGCTGCGCTTCGACATGCGCGGGGTGACGTCGGCCCTCGCGATCGTCGCCGGGGTCGTGATCGTCGACGCCGTCGTCTCGCCGGGTGCCAGTCGTCTCGACGTGGGCGAGGTGGGGAACGCCGCGCTCATGGCTCAGATGTACATCGCCCTGCTGGCCGTGCCCGCGCTGCTCCTGGCTGCGGTGGCATCGGAGCGGAGCGATACCGCCGCCTCGCTGCGCGAGGGCCGCGCCCTGCTTCGGTCCATCGTCGAGGGCACCTCGGACGCCGTGTACGCGAAGGATCTCGAGGGTCGCTATACGTTGTTCAACGCCAGCATGGAGACCATCACGGGCAAGAGCGCCGAAGCGGTGCTGGGCCGGGACGATACGTTCCTGTTCCCGCCCGACGAGGCTGCAGTCGTCATGGATGGCGACCGCCGCGTGATGCAGCGCGTGGCGACATCGACCCATGAGGAACGGGTGACCGCCGCGGACGGCAGTGTGCACACGTACCTCTACGCCAAGGGCCC
>DATCGK010000510.1:0-2417 GCA_036508975.1 Candidatus Limnocylindrales bacterium | reverse complement strand
GGCGCCGGCGCGTCGGCCGGCTCCGCAGCGACGAGCTCCACGGCTGCGCCCGGCGCCGCCTCTTCATCCGCCGCGACCGATGCGACGGCCGCCGCGGCCGACGCGGCGCTCGCTGCCTTCGACCAGGCCGGGACCACCGGCCCGGCCGGCCTCGCGGCACCCGGCGCGACCGCCCAGCCCGCGACCCGCCTCGGCCAGCGCATCCGGCGGTTCGCTCGCTGGAAGCAGCTGGTCCACGCGACGGTGACCGTCAATCGACCGAGCGCGGGCATCCAGACGTTCAACCTTGACCACGGCACGATCACCGCGCTGACCGCCGGATCGATGACCGTTGCAGAGGCCGGCGGTTCGAGTGTCACGCTTACCACGGACACCACGACGCGCGTCCGGAAGGATGGCAAGAAGGCGACACTGGCCGACCTCCGGTCCGGCAATGAGATCGTCGTCGTGAGCCTGGTGGGCGGCACCGGAACGAGCGGCGTCGTCCTCGTGGTGGTCCCGCCCGCCGCGTCCACTCCCACGACCCCGTAGGGCTGACCTCCGCGAAGCGCAGGCGCCGGCGTGGTCCGCGACCAGCCGGCGCGTCTCCCCCGCCCCGTGGCGTCCTCGCGGGTCCGGCGCGCTATCGTGCCGGCCATGCAACCGGAGCCAGGCGCCCCGATCCTCGTGCTCGGCCACGGGGCGTCCGGGTCGGCTGCCACCATGGCGCCGCACGTCGCCGGCCTCCGAGCGCGGGGAATCGACGGCCGCGCGATCGACCTCCCGAAGGGCCGCGCGGAGCGCGCCGTCCCCCGGTTCGCGGTGCTGCTGGCGGACGGCCTCGCGGTTGACGGGCCGGAACTCGCGGCCGGCGAGGCAGAAACCGCGGTCGAGCTGTGGCTCGCCGTCGGCGGGCATTCCTTCGGCGGGCGCGTCGCGAGCCTGGCCGCTGCCGATGCGTGCGAGGCGGGGCGCCCGCCGCTTGCGCTGGTCCTGCTCTCCTACCCGCTCCACCCACCCGGGCGCCCGGACGAGTGGGACGCGCGGACCGCGCATTGGCCGCGGCTCACCTGCCCGGTGATCCTGCTGTCCGGGAGCTCGGACCCGTTCGCTCAGCCCAGCCTGCTCCAACGGGCCGTCGTGGAACGGCTCCCAGCCGCGGAGCTCGTCGCGTATCCGCGCCTGGGTCATGGGCTGGCCACCGTGCTCGACGACGTCCTGGACCGGACGGCGGCCTTCGTGCTCCGCGCCGCTGCCGCCTCGCGATCGACGAACGCGGCGGCCTCCGGGAGGCCGGATACCACGTGGTGATACCCGGACCTGACCGCGTTCGTGCGCGGCCGTGACCGCATCCCCACGACGTCGTGATCTGGCGCGACCAGCTATGGCGTTGCGACGCCGGCTTCGATGAACTTGCCGGTGGAGTAGTAGAGGATGACGGAGGAGGTCGAGATCTGGCCTGTGGAAGTGACGCGCCGGACCCAGTGATCGGGCGGCGGCTGAGAAATCTTGGCGTTCCGGTCGGGATCGAACTGCTGGAACGGGCCAGCCTCTGCATGGACGATCCCGTTCGTGCCGACGTCGAGCCCGAACCGTCGCGCGAGCACGATCGCCTGATCTCTGCCAAGCGGCACCAGTGAGACCGCGGCGGACGCGGAGGGAGTGGCGGAGGCGATCGGGGTGCCAGACGCGAGCTGGCTTCCTGGCGACGACGTTCGCACGGGCGTGGTGAAGCCAGGTCCGCTGGCAGAGGGACGAGCCGTCCCGGGACCGCTGCCGGCCGAACAGGCGGACAGGGCCAGCGCTACGATCGCGGCCACTCCGAGCCACCGATGCGCCATGGATCTTCCTCCCGCCCCTCCGCCATTCAACGTACCCCACGATGCCACCCTGTCGGGTCTCCGTCGGGTGACGATCAACCAGGGAGACGCGCCGCTCGTGCTTGGTGATGCGCCGACTGCCACGTCCTGTTCGAGCCGAAGGATGAGCGGCTGCTCGTAGTACTCAGGCAGGTGGATGCACGAGATCGAGACACGGGATCGGCTTCTATTGGGCTCCTGGCGCGTCGCAACAGCCACACGTCGGCCACCCGTGGTCAACTCATGCCTTGCCCGACAGCGCGAGCGCCAGTCTGAGCACGAGAGGTTGGTGAGCCCGGTGGGATTCGAACCCACGACGCAGGGATTAAAAGTCCCTCGCTCTGCCACTGAGCTACGGGCCCACGTGGGGTAGACGATACCCGGCGCGGGGGCCGCGGGTGCGCGCGGCCGAAATGGTTGCGCAAGTTGGCCAACACGGGGTATGGTCCGCGCCATGCGCTGGCACCTCTTCTCGTCCGAGGCGAAGAAGAAGCTCTGGCGGCCCTGCCGGGAGGCACGGGCCCTGGGGCTCTGACGGCGCGCGCAGACGACGACCGGGGGCCTCCAGGGAACGGAGGC
>DATCGK010000509.1:0-3608 GCA_036508975.1 Candidatus Limnocylindrales bacterium | reverse complement strand
CCCGCCAGCACGGCCGCCTGGGTCGCGCCTGCCGGGCCGGCGTCGCGGTCGCCAGCCACGTCGTCGATGTCGTCGTCCACCCCCGGGAGCGGCTCACGCGGTCGCCGGACGGGACGGCCCTCGCGCGCCTCGACCCGTCTGGTCGCGCGGTCGGCAACCGAGCCACTCTCGCGGCTGCGCTCGAAGGCGTAGAAGAAGAACGCCGACAGGACCGCCGCGATCGGGATCCCGAAGATGGCGCCCGCGATGCCCGCGATCTTCGAGCCGATGACCACGGACGCGAGGACGACGATCGGGTGGATGCCCACGGCTCCCGCCATGAGCCGCGGCTGGAGCACGTTCATCGTCACGAACCAGCCGATGCCCATCAGCGCGAGGACCGGCAGCACGGCGCCGGGGACCATGAGCAGCGCGACCGCGACCGGCGGCACCCAGGAGATGAACGGCCCGAAGAACGGGATGGCGTGCAGGAGGCCGGCCAGGACCACCGTGACCGCGGGGTAGGGCAGGCCGAAGAGGACGTCGACGACGGCGGTGATGAGGCCGAAGGCGAGGCCCATGATCAGCTGCGTCTTGAGGAAGCCATTGAACGAGCGGGAGATGCTCGTCGAGAGCAGGCTCGCCGCATTCGCGGCCCCGGGGGGGACCAGCCGGAACAGGAAGGCGCCGATGTCCTCTCGGTCCACCGCGATGTAGACCGACAGGATGACGAGGATGAGGATGTTGCCGAACACCCCGACGCTCGCGACCGCGACCGTCTGGAGCGGGCCGATCAGCTCGCCGGCCCACTGCTGGAGGTTCGTCACGATGGTCGGCGCCTGGTCCACGAGGTTGACGGAGAACCCGAACTCGGCCAGCCGGTCCTGGATCCCCGTCAGGAGGTTGGTCAGCTGGTCCTGGAGGTTCGGGGCGTCCTGGATGAACTGCTGGATGGACGATGCGAGCGATGCCGACGCCTGGACGAGCACGGCCAGCAGCACGGCGACGATCGTGAGGTAGACGATGATCACGGCCCCGGCCTGGGGGATGCGGGGGACGAGGCGGTGGACGCCGTTGATCAGCGGGGCCAGCGCGAACGACAGCAGCCAGGCGAGGAAGAACAGCAGCAGGATGTCGCCGAACGCGTAGAACAGCGACGAGGCAAAGCCAGCGACGACAAACCCGAGGGCGACGACGCCCAGGATGAGGACCGCGTCGAGGAGGCGGCGCTGGCGTTCGGAGAGCTCCACAGGCATGGCGAAAGCCTACGACGCCGCGAGGGCGCGCGGGAGGGGTTCCGCGCGCCGGGCGCGATCGTGGCCCCACGGCTTCAGGAAGCCGCCGTCAGACCGCGACCACCTCGTCGCCCACGGCGATCTCACCGTCCTCCAGGATGTCCGCCCGCAATCCGGCGCGACCGGCCAGCGCCGCGAGCACGGGCTTGTCCAGGAGCTTCTCGAGGTAGGCGCACGGATCCGCCGGCCTGATGCCCCGGCAGCGCACGCTCCCGATCCGGAAGTCCCTGCCGATGAGGCTGTTGATGTCGATGCCGCGCACGGTGACGTTGCGGCGTGTCTGGGCGGCGGTCAGGTCCAGCCCGGGGTGGGCCTTGTTGGCCTGCTCGACGGCCTCCGCGGCGATGAGCGTCAGGCCGCGCCCGGCCCCGGGCATCCCGGAGAACTCGCCCGTGCCGGTGTCGTAGCGGTCACCCTCCAGCCCGCCGCCGGCGTGCGCCGCGATCCGCCACGCGCTCGCCATGGGCGCGCCGGCAGCGGCGGAGATGCGGATCGCCTCGACGCGGCCGCCCATGTCAGCGGAGCCCCATCTTCGCGTGGACCTCGGCCATGGTCGCCTCGGCCATGGGCTTGAGGCGGTCCGCGCCGGCCTCCAGGATCCCGTCCACCTCAGCCGGGTTCGCCATCAGCTCCGCGTAGCGCTCGCGCGCAGCCGCGTAGTGCCGCGAGATCCGCTCGGCGAGCAGCTTCTTGGTGTCAACGCAGCCGGTCCTGGCGGTGCGCTCGCCCTCCCAGATCTCCTCGTAGTCGTCGCCGAAGAAGCGGTGGAGCTGGCAGACGTTGCAGACCTCGGGCCGCCCGGGATCCGAGCGGAGGCCGCGCTGCGTGTCGGTGACCATGCTCATGACCTGGCGGCGGATCAGGTCCGGCTCGCCCAGGATGTCGATGGTGTTGCCCACCGACTTGGACATCTTCTTGACGCCATCCGTGCCCAGGACCACCGGCGCGCTCGTGTAGACGGCCTGCGGCTCAGGGAACGTCTCCCCGTAGCGGTAGTTGAACGCCCGGACGATCTCCCGGCTCAGCTCGAGGTGCGCGGCCTGGTCCTTGCCCACCGGCACCAGCGAGGCCTTGTAGATGACGATGTCGGCCGCCTGGAGGACAGGGTATGTCAGCAGCCCGTGGTTCACGTCGTCGGGCTGGTTGGCGATCTTGTCCTTGTAGGTCGGCGTGCGCTCCAGCCAGCTGACCGGCGTCACGGTGCACAGCAGCCAGGCGAGCTCCGCGTGCTCTGGGCGGTGGCTCTGGACGAACAGGGTGCACCGTTCCGGGTCCAGGCCCAGCGCGAGCAGCCCCGCCGCCATTTCGCGGGTCCTGCGCCGCAGCAGCACCGGGTCGTGGGTGCTGGTCAGCGCGTGGTAGTCGACGATGCAGTAGATCGCCTCGTACTCGTACTGCAGCATCACGTAGTTCCGGATCGCGCCCAGGTCGTTGCCGAGGTGGACGATCCCGGACGGCTGGATGCCGGAGAAGATGCGCGGGCGCGAGGCGGCGCCGGCGAGCGGGGCGGGGGCGGGGGCGAGCTCGACGGTCATCGCCGCGGAGTGTACGGGATGGGACCTGCCAAGCGGGGCTCCCGGATCGTTCCGGGCGGCACCGCCACGACCGTCCGCGCGTGCCCGGCGGCGACGTTCGCTACCATCCACCCACATTCACCGCCCTCAACTGCGAGATCCCCCGTGAGCGTTCAGCCCCTGCGCGTCGGCGTCATCGGCGCCGGCACCGTCGGCCGCGAGGTCGTGCGTGCCTTTCTCGACCGGTCGCCGCGCCTCGCGCCCCCCGACGGCCGCCCGCTGGTGCTCGCGGCGGTCGCGGAGAAGTTCACCGAGCGCGCGATCGCCTCCGGCATCCCGGCGGCCCTGCTCACCGACGCCCCCGCGCACATGGTCGCGAGCGGCGAGTGCGACGTGATCGTGGAGACGATGGGCGGCGCCGAGCCGGCCCGGACGTTCATCAGCGCGGCCCTGGCCGCCGGTCTCCCGGTGGTGACCGCGAACAAGCACGTCATCGCCCACTTCGGCCCGGAACTCGAGCGCCTGGCCCGCGAGAGCGGGGCGACGCTCCGGTTCGAGGCGGCCGTGGGCGGCGGGATCCCGCTGCTCGGGCCGATCGCGCTGGACCTCGCCGCCAACCGGATCAGCCGAGTGCGCGGCATCGTCAACGGCACGACCAACTACATGCTCACCGCGATGGCCCGCGAGGGGCGCGACTACGCGGAGGTCCTGGCGGAGGCGCAGGCGCGCGGCTACGCCGAGGCCGATCCGACTGCGGACGTCGAGGGCCTGGACGCCCTCAACAAGCTGGTGATCCTCGCCCGGCTCGCGTTCGGGGCCT
>DATCGK010000508.1:0-2728 GCA_036508975.1 Candidatus Limnocylindrales bacterium | reverse complement strand
CGCGGAGCGCGAAGCCGAGGTTCTCCCGGACCGCCAGGTGCGGATACAGGGCGTAGTTCTCGAAGACCATGGCCACGTTACGCGCGTTCGGCGCAACGTCGTTGACCACCCGCCCGTCGATGAGGATCGTCCCGTCGTCCGGGATCTCGAGCCCGGCGATGAGGCGGAGCACGGTGGTCTTGCCGCAGCCGGACGGGCCGACGAGCACCAAGAACTCGCCGTCGGCGATCTCGATGCTCAGGTCGCGGACCGCGACAACGTCCTGGTACTGCTTCGAGACGTGTTCCAGGGTCACCGTCGCCATCACCCGGCCTCCCTGATCCGCCGTGGGTCACCGCCACGCCGTGTCGCCGCGCCACCCGCGACCCGGGACCGCAGCGACGCAGTTCCCGGGCCACCCACCGCCGGCGCCCAGTCTCTGGGTGACGGCCTGGCCGCGCAAGTGCCGCTCGACGCTCCGGGACGCGGCCAAGGCAACGTTCTGAGCGCGAGCGCACGCAACCATCCGACGGCCTGCAGGTACGAGTTCTGGTCGCCGCCAGCCACCTTCCAATGGGTCGACCAGGGCGGTGTGGACCCGCGAGTAGGCGGTCGCCAGCGCCGCGACACGCACGCACCTATCCAGGCGTGCCAGCCCGGTCAGATCGAAGGCACGCGACCATTACCGGACTGTCCAGGGGCACGCAGAGGACCAGTCAGCTGAGCCGAGCGCCCGGCGCGGAGCCGTGGGCGGGGCGAGCGTAACCCGCGGCGGCGATATCGTCGGCGCTGGTGGAGCGCCTCACCCGCCGCGCAGGGCTGCTGCCGACGCCGCCCGCTACTGCACGGTGAACGTTGCAGTAGCGGTGACGGATCCACCGAGGGTGCAGGTCACCGCGGCCTTCGCCGTGCCTGGCTTCGTCGTCGCCGACACGTTCCAGGTCCAGGACACGAGCCCGCCCGAGCCCGCGGTCGGCGTCGTCTTGAGCCCGGCTGCGGCGGACACCGTGCCCGATGGCCAGGTCACCTTCGCGGAGCAGACCGCGCCGGGTGACGTCCTCGCGATCATGCTCGCGGTCGAGCCCGGGATGGCCGGGCCCGGCAGGCTGACGAACTTCACCGAGAGCGAGGCGGGCCGTGGGGCGACGGTGGGCTTCGGGGTCGGGCGCGGCGTGGGCCGGGCCGTCGGAGGAAGAGTCGTGGCGCCCGCGGCCAGTGGGATCCCGTAGTAGGCGTGGACCCAGTGGATGCCGATCCTCGCCCGGGCGTCGGCGAGGGTGATGGTCCCGGCGCAGACCTGACGCTTGAGGGAGGTCTCGAACGAGTCCTTCACCCGCGCGCCGACGTTGCGCCCGTCGGGGAGCGTCGCAACGTACGGCTCGGGCCAGAGGTTGCGCAGGTCGCTCGGCGCACCGCCGAGCTCGAGCGGGACCAGGTGGTCCTCCTCGTAGGAGGCCGTGCTCGTGTCCGCGTAGCCGTACTGGACGATCTGCTGGATCTTGAGGCCGGTCGTGTAGGAGGAGGAGGGACGGATCGTCGCGGTCCAGCCCGACACGCAGATCGTCCTCCCGATCGTGGCCTGGGTGACCGCCGGGTTGAGCACTCCGGGGGTGAGCGCGGGGCGCGGCTCTCCTGAGAGACGGCCGGCTGCGGTCGCGGTGGGATTGGTCGAGGCAGCGGGGCTCGGCAGCGGCCCGGTGTCGCCGCCGGTCGCCCCGTCGTCCTCGTCGGTAATGGTGAGCACGGGTTCGGGGTCCACCTGGACGTCGGCGCTGGCGCTCTCGCCCGTTCCCTGTTCCGAGCACGTGAGGGCCAGAAGCCCGAGATCGGGCGTCAACGGACCAATGCTCCATGCCCCGCTGGCGTCCGTCGTCACGCTACCGACAGGGACGCCGGAGGCTTCGCACGAGACGAGAGAGCCCGGCTGCGCCAAGCCACTCGCGGTGACATGGCCCCCAACGATGATCCGGGATCCGCCGACGGGCGCGTCCATGCTGAATGCGATGGGAGACGGAGACGGAGCCCGCGTCGGCCCAGGAGGAGTCTGCGCGGGACTTGCGGGCGGCCCCGTCACCCCGCCGCATCCGGCCAGCGCGAGCGCGAGCACCACCGCGAGCCGTCTCATTCCGTCCTCCCGCGTGGGCCCCGTCGCACGTCCGCTGACCGATCGGCTGTCCTCGCACGAGCCTCCGGCTTTGAGGGCAGGATGGCCACCCGCCTCGGGCTTTGGCAGAGCCGCATGGCCCCCGGTCGCCCGGTGCGCGTCCCATCCTCCATCAAGAGAGCGGAGCGCCCGGTGCGGCGCCGGGGGCCGAGGCGAAGGCTACTCCGCATCGTCACCGTCGCTCTCCCCCGCTCGTCCGTCACCGGGGCGGGCGAGGTTTTCGCGTCTCACAGTGGTGCGCCGCCATCGCGTCGGACGGAAGATCTCGTCCGTGACCACTGCACGATCCGCTACCGCACCAAGGAGAACCACATGCCGTCGAGCGCTCTCGGGCGAGCACTCCTCGATCGAACGACGAGTGGACACGACGACATGCTTGACATCGTTCTCGGCACCGACGTCGCGGTCTGAGCCCGCGGATATCAAGCCCAGCCGCGCCGCGTGGCGCGGACGCTCGCGGCCGGGTGCCAGTCAACCTGACAACGACGGAGACGATCGTTCGGAAGCAGAGGAGCCGCCTGCCTCGCACCTTCGAGCATCGCGGTAGGACGTGCGTCCCTAGACTGAACCGCACGTGCCGACATG